>DBFWXD010000442.1:0-2592 GCA_048215895.1 Eubacteriales bacterium | reverse complement strand
ATATTATCTGGATTTTGCAGGCGAACGGACAAGATATAATTTTGGAATCAGAGGATATGGCATGTAGCTTGTAAAAAGAGCGGAAATTGATTACAATTAGCATATAAGCAATTTTGGAAGGATTTTCTGTCAACATAAAGGGGGCATGGTCGGATTGACTAAAATTACATCTGAACAGCTTCAGCGGCATAGTAACACCCACACCGCCCGGTCTGGTGATGACCGGGACGCAGTTACGATGCTCCAGGCATTTTTGGGCTCGGACGGAAAATCAGTGAGAGGTTCTCGACTGAAGACACATGGCCTAATACGGATGGGACGTTTGAATTAGTCCCGTCTCCAGAGGTGTCTAGGCGGCCAAAGCGGAGCTTTGTGATCCAGAGTAAGGGAACCTCGACCCCGCAGATATCGCTGGACGGCGCTGTCCACTATCGGCTACGGGATCTTGCCTTCCCTGCATATGTGGCTTTGGAGGTTACGCTGGACCCCGGTATCTTGTTCCTGGTGTTAAATACGGGGAAGCGAGGGCAGGAGCGCGTATTCTGGAAGTACATTTCCCCCAGGTTTCTCGCGTCGCTCGATTTTAGCAAGGACTCCGCGGTGATCCGCTTTACCGGCGGGGACGAGATCAAAAACACGGAAGAGTCTGGGGATGACTTCGTCTGTAGCTGGACGGGATCTCCAACGACCACTCCTTGGGCTTTCGGTCGTCCCCTTTCAGTTGGCCTATACAGTCTCTATTCACAAGGCGCAGGGCCTCGAGTACAATTCCGCCAAGGAGGTCATCCCCAGCAGCAATTCCGAGCAGATCTCCCACGGCATTTTCTATACAGCCATCACCCGTGCAAAGGAAAAATTAAAAATCTTTTAGAGTGCGGATACAATCAATCAGATTATCGACGGGTTCGGCAAGGCGGCCGGCGGCCGGTTGGGTCTGAATATCATCAAAACACAATTTCTGAATGCCGAGGCAGCAGGACCGCCACCCGTCTCTTGACTTTTGGCCTGCATGGAGTATAATAAGGGTGCACAGCCAAGTTTATATGGAGCATCATGACTCTGCGCGAGTGCTGCCCTTCGGGCAGGCGCAGGGATGAGGGAAGCCGGTGGGAGTCCGGAGCTATACCCGTAGCCGTATGTGCTTGAGGTTGCCGTTCGAGGCGTGAGCCGGTCATTGGGGCAGGGCCCTGAGAAGGCGGAACGGCAGACGCAGGAGCGAGATCGCTCTGGAAAGGCACGAGCCGGAAGACCTATGGTGTTTGAGAGTGGGGCGCACGTCGGTGTGCGCCGGGAAAGCGCGCGGAAAAGCGGCCGCGGCGGATCATGGGATCTGCCGCGGCCGCAGCTTTATGCAGGAGACAGTGACGACGAGCAGAAAGGAAGGAGACCGCTATGCTGAATCTCACCTGGATCAAGAACCCCGACCACGTATCCTACTGTAAGGAGAACGAGGTGCTGCCCCGGTTGGCGCGGGAGCTGGGCATCGCCGACCTGGCACAGCAGGTAGAGGAATTCCGGACCCACCCCACGGCGGAGGGGGTAAATCTGAAAGGGAAGAAACGTACCACTTTGAAGCTGTTCATCCCCAACCTGACCTTCCCGGAGCCGGTGGAGATGGGGGAGAACGTGTGGATCTATATGGGGGAGCTATGCCCCGCCTACTGTCTGTTTACCCCTTGGGAGGAGACAAAAGAGAATTGACGCAACGGGAAGGAGATACGGTTATGGGCGAACAAAAAAAATACTGGGAGGGCAAGCACTTCGCTTTCTATACCAACAAGGAGTGCGAATATTACCCCTGCCACCCGGTGCCGGAGGGGACGGAGTTCAACTGCCTGTTCTGCTACTGCCCGCTTTATATGCTGGGGCGGAAGTGCGGGGGAAACTTCACCTATTTGGAAAGCGGCGTCAAGGACTGCAGCGAGTGCCTGGTACCCCACCGCCGGGAGAACTATGGATTTATTGCCGACAGTTTCCAGAAGATTGCTGGCGAGATGGCGGAACGGGAGAAGAAGGAAGGACAGTAAACGAAGGTTCCAGCCTATACATTCCGAGATGCACATGAAAAAAGCGCCCAACTGCTATGCGCAGGCGGGCGCTTTTTTAGACATAGGTAGCCGTTCATTTAACAGGTAGCGGGGAGGCATCCTGTTTCAGAAGGGTGTTGCCCGCTATACTGCTGATGACCGGTGCGCCGATCCGGCGGCTCATGTCCAAAGAGGCCACGGTGCAGCGATCCAGATCAATGCCGCAGTCGATGTCCATTTTGTGGAGCAGATTGACGAAATCTTCGGTGGGAATGTTCCCCTTGGCATTGGGAATCACGGGGCAGCCGCCCATGCCGGCCAGGGACACGTCAAACCGGGTAAAGCCCAACTCCATGGCTTTCACGCAGTTGGCAAGACCAAATCCCTCAGTGTTGTGGATGTGCAGTGAGATCTGCTCTGGCCGGAAGCGCTCCAGAATCCCCCGCAGGATGCGCCCGGTATGGATGGGGTCGGCCATTCCGGCGGAGTCTCCCAGGCCCAGGGAGGAGGCCCCCAGCTCCATGGCTCGCCGGGCATAGGCCAGGGTTTTCTCCAGAGGGGTGGC
>DBFWXD010000441.1:0-2761 GCA_048215895.1 Eubacteriales bacterium | reverse complement strand
CCCTTTAAGGGCTGATAAACTACTAGAGCCGCATTGCGTAGGTCAACAAGAGGAGAATCCTCACCTGCAAGAGCGAGCCCGTAATGAAGGAGTTGAATATCAATGAACGCTATTATCGTGACTGGCGGCAAGCAGTACAAGGTGGCAGAGGGCGACACTCTGTTCATCGAGAAGCTGGAGGCCGAGGCCGGGCAGACCATCACCTTCGACCAGGTGCTGGCTATCCTGGACGGTGACAAGGCCACCTTCGGCGCTCCCGTTGTGGAGGGTGCCAGCGTGGAGGCCACCGTGGTGAAGAACGGCAAGGGCAAGAAGGTCCGCATCTTCAAGTACAACCCCAAGAAGGGCTACCGCAAGCGTCAGGGCCATCGTCAGCCCTACACCAAGGTGCAGATCGGCGCCATCAAGGCCTGATGACCACCGTCACTTTTTCTTCCCAGGGCAGCCGTATCACTGGCTTTGAGGTCAAGGGACACAGCGGCTATGCCCCGGAGGGAGAGGACATTGTCTGTTCCGCCATCACCAGCGCTGTCCGGCTCGTGGAGTGCACCATCAATGATGTGCTGGGCCTGGAGGCTTCGGTGAAGGTAAAGGAAAAGGACGCGTCCATCTCTCTGAAACTCCCTGCAAGCTTGGGACAAACCAATGAGAGCACCTGTCAGGCTCTGCTGACCGGCCTCATGGTCCACTTTGTCCAGCTGGCGGAGGAGTATCCTCAACATATTTCCGTCATGGAGGTGTAATAGATATGCTGAACATCGGTTTACAGTTTTTCGCCCACAAAAAGGGCGTTGGCTCTACCCGTAACGGCCGTGATTCCGAGGCCAAGCGCCTGGGCGTGAAGCGCGGCGACGGTCAGTTCGTGCTGGCCGGCAACGTGCTGGTCCGCCAGCGGGGCACTCACATCCATCCCGGCGTCAATGTGGGCAAGGGCAGCGATGACACTCTGTTTGCCATGAAGTCCGGCCGGGTGAAGTTCCACCGCCTGGGCAAGGACCGCAAGCAGGTCTCTATCATCGAGGAGTCCGCTCAGTAATTAGTTGCTGACATGAAGCCGCAAACGACATACCGTTTGCGGCTTATCTTTTGAACAAGTAAGGAGGTGCCTTTATGGCTGCACCCTTTGTAGATACCGCCCGCATTACCGTCCGCTCCGGCGACGGCGGCAACGGCGTGGTGTCCTTCCACCGGGAAAAGTATGTGGCTGCCGGCGGCCCTGACGGGGGCGACGGCGGCCGCGGGGGCAATGTGGTGGTGGAGATCAACGACCACATGTCCACCCTGATGGACTTCCGTTATAAGCGTAAGTACGTGGCGGGCAACGGCTCTGACGGAGCCGGTAAGCGCTGTACCGGCAAGGATGGCGAAGACCTGATTCTCCGGGTGCCCCGAGGCACCATCATCCGGGACGCGGAGACCGGAGAGATCATCAAGGATATGTCCGACCCTGAGCCCTTTGTCCTTTGCCGGGGCGGCCGGGGTGGCTGGGGCAACAAGCACTTTGCCACCCCCACCCGCCAGGTGCCCCGCTTTGCCAAGGCGGGCCTGCCCGGCCAGAGCCGGGATGTGATCCTGGAGCTGAAGCTGCTGGCCGACGTGGGCCTGGTAGGCTTTCCCAATGTGGGCAAGTCTACCCTTCTGAGCGTGGTCAGCCGGGCCCAGCCCAAGATCGCCAACTACCACTTTACCACCCTGTTCCCCAATCTGGGTGTCGTCTTTGTGGAGGAGGGGGTCTCCTTCGTCATGGCCGACATCCCCGGCATCATTGAGGGAGCCGCGGAGGGCGCCGGACTGGGCCATGACTTCCTGCGCCACATCGACCGGTGCCGCCTGCTCATCCATGTGGTGGATGTGTCCGGCAGCGAGGGCCGGGACCCTGTGGAGGATTTTGAGGCCATCAATGAAGAGCTCAAGCAGTATTCCCCCGAGCTGGCCACCCGGAAGATGATCGTGGCGGCCAACAAGGTGGATATTATGGAGGACCCCACCCTGCTGGAGAAGCTCAGAAAGCACGTGGAAGCGCAGGGCATGGAGCTCTTTGAAATCTCTGCCGCAGCCCACCAGGGCACCCGGGAGCTGGTGAAGAAGGCTGCCCAGGAACTGGCTCAGCTGCCTCCTGTGGTAGTGTACGAGTCCACCTATGTGGAGCGGCCCCCGGAAGTGGACACTACGGGAGACGTGAACATTGTGGAGTTCGACGGCACCTGGGTGGTGGATGCGCCCTGGCTGCAGCGGCTCATTGCCAACGTGAACTTCGGAGACTACGAGTCCCGGAACTGGTTTGACAAGATGCTCCGGCAGTCCGGTCTCTTTGACAAGCTGGAAGAGATGGGCATCAAGGACGGGGACATCGTGTCCATGTATGACCTGGAATTTGAATATCAGCGGTAAGCGCACAAAAGCGGCAGGGTTTTACCCTGCCGCTTTTTGGTTTTTAAGGCGCTGGGAGCTGCTTTGTCAGCGTGGGGATCGTTTTCCGAAGAGGACAAAGAGAAATGGGGTCAAATCAGAGATCAGGACGGAGAGTTCCAGATGATCCGTGAGTCGGAGCAGGAGAGAGGAGATTATTCCGTTGATATTCTGAAATTTAGCCAGCATGAAACTGAGGGATACGGGGACGTCAAAGAAAATTTCCAACAGGTTAATGATGATATAAACGGCGACGAGGATGGCGGCGGAGCAGAAGATTTCCGGCTTGGTCATGCCCCGGAAGGCCCACAGTCCGCCCAACAGAAGAACGGCCAGCAGCAGTACGAAGTGA
>DBFWXD010000440.1:0-2581 GCA_048215895.1 Eubacteriales bacterium | reverse complement strand
GCGTCAACCGCTATCTGGTGACCCTGGCCGGAGAGTTTCACCGCTTCTACAACGCCTGCCGTATCAAGGGTGAGGAGGCGGCGGTGCTCGCCGCCCGCCTCAAGCTGGCCGACACGGTGCGCGCCGTCATCGCCAACTGCCTGTCCCTCATCGGCGTGGCGGCCCCGGAGAAAATGTAACAATCGCAAATGCGCGGCGCCGGGGGCCCCCGGCGCTGCGCGGCTGTGACGAACTGGGGAATCCTGTCAGTACAGCATGGCGGTTCCTTACATTTGTATAAAAGAAATAAAAACTTTTTCTTAATAATCTGTTAATTGGTATGTAACACTCTTGTAATCTTTTTGAAACGTGGTATGATAGGCACTACGCGCAAACGGGGCGTCTCCCGCAGCGCGTGCTCCATCCGCCCAAACTATGGAGGATTACAAGAATGACTATGTTGGAACTTGTCAAGCATCTCAATTTTGCTGTGGTGGTTCTGTTTACCCTGCTCTACCTGTACCAGGGCTTCTATGTGGTGGTGGGACTGGTTCGCCGCCGCTGGCAGGACCGGCACCAGCCAAGCCGCCTGCACCGCTTCGCCGTGATCGTATCCGCCCGCAACGAGGAGGGGGTCATCGGGGAACTGCTGGAGAGTCTGAACCGGCAGAATTACCCAAAGGAGCTGCTGGATCTCTATGTGGTGGCCGACAACTGCACCGACGACACCGCGGGGGCGGCCCGCCGGGCCGGCGCGTTCGTGTACGAGCGCTTCGACCAGGTACATAAGGGCAAGGGCTACGCCATGGACTACCTCTTCCGCCGCCTCAAAGAGGAGGGGAAGGACTGCTATGACGGCTACTTCGTCTTTGACGCGGACAATCTGGTGGACGCCAATTTTGTCGCCGAGATGAACCGCACCTTTGACCAGGGCTACGATGCGGTGACCTGCTACCGCAACTCCAAGAACTTCGCGGCCAACTGGATCTCCGCCGGCTACTCCATCTGGTTCCTGCGGGAGGCCCGGTTCCTCAACTTCCCCCGCACCCTGCTGGGCACCAACTGCCACGTGTCGGGCACCGGCTTCCTGGTGGCCGCCCGGGTCATCGAGGACAATGGCGGCTGGCCCTTCCACCTGCTCACCGAGGATATCCAGTTTTCCGTGGACTGCGCCATCCAGGGCAAGAGGATCGGCTACTGCGACAAGGCGGTGGTCTACGACGAGCAGCCCACCACCTTCCGGCAGTCCTGGGATCAGCGGCTGCGGTGGTCCAAGGGTTTCTACCAGGTGGACCGGGAGTACACCCTCCCCCTGCTGAAGGGCTGCTTCCGCCGGGGCCGCCTGGGCACTTCCTGCTACGACATGTTCGTGACGGTGGCGCCCGGCATGCTGCTCACCCTGCTGATGATTCTCTTTAACGGCGTGATCCTGGCCGCCTGCCTCACCCAGCCGGCCTATCTGGCCACCCGCATCATCCATGAGACCGTGGGCTTCATGGGCTCCGCCGTGTGGAATTTCTATGTGGGCCTGCTGTTCTACGGGCTGATCACGGTGCTGTCCGAGTGGCGTCACATCGACGCCGCGCCGGTGCAGAAGCTGGGGTATGTCCTCACCTTCCCGATCTTTATGTTTACCTACATTCCCATTTCCATTGCCGCACTGGTGCAGAAGGTGGAGTGGAAGCCCATCTACCACACCGCCACTAAGAAAATCAACGAGCTGGGATAAACAAAGAGGGGCCGCGGATACTCCCGGCCCCTCTTTGTTTTGCCTATATGAGTTCCCTTTTACCCTTCGGACTGATTTAGGCTTACCGAACAATTCATTTGTGGAAGTGACGGAGAGATATATAAGAAAAGTCTCCACAGGATTTTGAAACCTTGTGGAGACTTGTTTATTTACAGTATTTTTGCTTTGGACGGCTTATCGGCATTGTATATCACCTGCACAATGCTCCCCACCTTGGGAACAGGGGCTCCGACGCTGATCCATTTTCTTTTTGTGTACGCCTTTCCATCAACTATGTATTCAATCTTGACTATGTAAGGAAATTCAGCACCATCCAGTGCGTGCATTCTCATGGGCTTTCTGTTTACCTTCATCCACCACTGTTTTGCTGCGGCAATCACAGTTCCTGTTGTTTGCTTGTCCATAAATATCCTCCTTGTGTTCTTTTAGAAAAAGAACAGTTCTTCAAATTTTTTGTCTAAGGCTATGCACAAAATCAACGCCAATTTTGCGGTCGGATTGAATTGTCCTGTCTCGATTGAACTGATCGTATTGCGGGATACACCGACCATATCTGCGAGCTGCTGTTGAGATAAGCCCTTTTCACTGCGAGCTGCTTTGAGATTGTTTTTTAATATCAGCTTTTCGTTCATTGACACACCACGCTTTTGACTACAAGTGCAGTGGCGAATGCGATGGCAAAAATTATTTCAACAATTCCCCAAATCAGATTTCGGCGGTTCTTCAACTTTTTATACAATACAATACTGCCACTGCCTTGCATTGCAAAATATACAAGCCAGCCAACCAGTCCGATTTCTGGGATATGAAAAAGTAGTTCGCTTGCAAAGACCAATACGGCACATATAATTG
>DBFWXD010000044.1:0-5334 GCA_048215895.1 Eubacteriales bacterium | reverse complement strand
GTATCAATCCAGTATCACAAGGCAAAGTGACAGGTCAAAAACCCTGTATTCATGCGGGTTTGAGCCGTTTTGACGGTTATTCCCACTCGATGGTGGCAGGGGGCTTACTCGTGATGTCGTAGACGATGCGGTTGATGTGGGGAACCTCGTTGACAATGCGCACGGAGATCTTGTCCAGCACCTCATAGGGGATGCGGGCCCAGTCAGCGGTCATAAAGTCGCTGGTGGTCACCGCACGCAGGGCCAGGGTATAGTCGTAGGTGCGTCCGTCGCCCATGACACCCACGGAACGGGTGTTGGTGAGGACGGCGAAATACTGGTTGAGGTTCTTGTCCTCGCCCGCCTTGGCAATCTCGTCCCGGAAGATGAAGTCGGCCTGGCGCAGGGTGTCGGCCTTCTCCTTGGTGATGTCGCCGATGATACGGATGGCCAGACCGGGACCGGGGAAGGGCTGGCGGGAAACCAGGTACTCAGGCAGACCAAGCTCCCGGCCCAGCTGCCGGACCTCATCCTTAAAGAGCAGGCGCAGAGGCTCGATGATTTCCTTAAAGTCCACGTAGTCGGGAAGGCCGCCCACATTGTGGTGGCTCTTGATCACGGCGGCGTTGCCCGCACCGGACTCGATGACGTCGGGGTAGATGGTGCCCTGGGCCAGGAAATCCACCTTGCCCACCTTTTTGGCCTCTTCCTCAAAGACCCGGATAAACTCCTCTCCGATGATCTTGCGCTTGTGCTCGGGCTCGGAAACTCCGGCCAGCTTGCCCAGGAAGCGCTGCTCGGCATCCACACGGACAAAGTTGATGTCCCACTTGGAGAAGGCCTGCTCCACCTCATCGCCCTCGTTGAGACGCATAAGGCCGTGGTCCACAAAGACACAGGTGAGCTGATTGCCCACTGCCTCGGCCAGCAGGGCGGCCACCACAGAGGAGTCCACGCCGCCGCTGAGGGCCAGCAGCACTTTGCCTTTGCCCACCTTTTCCCGCACCTGGGCGATGGCGGTGTGCTTGTAATCCTCCATGGTCCAGTCGCCCTTGGCCTGGCACACCTCATAGAGGAAGTTGCGGATCATGTCGATGCCGTGCTGGGTGTGGTTGACTTCGGGGTGGAACTGTACGCCGTAGAAGCCCCGCTTCTCGTCGGCGATGGCCACGTTGGGGCAGGCGTCGGAGTGGGCGGTGAGGGCAAAGCCCTCGGGCACCTTGGCCATATAGTCCCCGTGGCTCATCCAGGAGATTCCCTCGGCGGGCAGGCCCTTGAAGAGCTTGCAGCCGGTGTCGTAATAGGTCTGGGTCTTGCCGTACTCACGGGCGGAGTCGTCCTGAGCCTCGGTGACCTGGCCGCCCAAGGTGTGGGCAATGAGCTGACAGCCGTAGCAGATACCCAGGATGGGCACGCCCCAGGTGAAAATCTCCGGGTCCACATGGGGAGAAGATTCCAGATAAACGGAATTGGGACCGCCGGTGAAGATGATGCCGATGGGGTTCATGGCCTTCAGCTGGGCCAGGGGGGTGGTATAGGGCTTGACTTCGCAGTACACATTGCACTCCCGGACCCGGCGGGCAATGAGCTGGTTGTACTGACCGCCGAAGTCAAGGACAATGACAGTCTGGTGGGACATGAAGGTTCCTCCCTTGTGGGTTTAGATTTAACAAATGTTTAACCTCAATTCCCTTGTTTTCGACCTGCAAATCAGGTATGCTTGGATCAGAAATCAGGAAAGGAGGCGGATCGTATGCTGCAGGATCTGGAAGATATGCTCTATGAGCAGGAAAGCGGCGTGGTAAGCGAGCGCTGATCAAATCCATACAGACAAGGAGCCACACCTTCGGGTGTGGATTTTTGCGTTTCAGGGGAAAATTACGGCTGGGGCGGCCCTTTTGGCCGCCCCAGGCGGAAAATCAGATCTTGGTGATGTCGATGGGGGTCAGGTCCTCACTGCGGCTCTGCTGACGGACGGTGAGCAGAGCGCGGGCAGTATCCACGGCAGTGACGCAGCCCACGCCGTGCTCCACAGCGGAGCGGCGGATGTGGAAGCCGTCGGTGTCGTGCTTGCGGCCCTTGGTGGGGGTGTTGATGATCAGGTCCACGGTGCCGGAGGCAATCATGTCCAGAATGTTGGGGTGAGACTGGGACACACGGTTGACCCGCTTGCACTCGATGCCGGCGTCGTTGAGGGCCTGGCAGGTGCCGGAGGTGGCGTACAGCTCCACACCCATCTCCTCAAAGCCACGGGCGATGGAGATGATCTCCTGCTTATCCTCATCCTTCACGGTGATGATGATGCGGCCGCCGCGCTTGGGAGCCCGCATGCCGGAGCCCTTAAAGGCCTTCAGCAGGGCCTGGGGATAGGTCTCAGCCAGACCCAGCACCTCGCCGGTGGACTTCATCTCGGGGCCAAGGCCAGTATCCACGTCGGTGAGCTTCTCGAAGGAGAAGACAGGGGCCTTCACGGCGTAGTAGTTGGCCTCGGGATACAGGCCGGTGCCGTAATCCAGATCCTTCAGCTTCTGACCCAGCATGACCTTGGTGGCCAGGTCGATGATGGGCACACCGGTAACCTTGGAGATATAGGGGATGGTGCGGGAGGAACGGGGGTTGACCTCGATGACGTAGATGTCGTCATCATAGAGGATATACTGGGCGTTAATGAGGCCGATGACGCCCAGGTGCTTGGCCATGTTCTTGGTGTGCTGGAGAATGAGCTGACGGTGCTTCTCCTCCAGGTGGAGGGGAGGATACACCGCGATGGAGTCGCCGGAGTGAACGCCGGCCCGCTCCACGTGCTCCATAATGCCGGGGATGAGGATGTCCTCCCCGTCGAACACGCCGTCTACCTCCAGCTCACGGCCCATGAGGTACTTGTCCACCAGAATGGGGTGCTCCTGAACGGTCATGTTGATGATCTTCATGAACTCCTCAATGTTCCGGTCGGAGTAGGCAATCTCCATGCCCTGGCCGCCCAGCACGTAGGAAGGACGCACCAGCACGGGGTAGCCCAGCTCGTGGGCAGCCGCCAGAGCCTCTTCGGTGGTGAAAATGGTGCGGCCCTTGGCGCGGGGGATGCCGCACTTCTGGAGGATTTCGTCAAAGCGCTCCCGGTCCTCAGCGGCGTCCACGCCGTCGGCGGGGGTGCCCAGGATCTGCACGCCCATGTCGGTGAGAGCCTTGGCCAGCTTAATGGCGGTCTGACCGCCGAACTGAACCACGGCGCCCCAGGGCTTCTCCTGCTCCACGATGTTCTGCACGTCCTCGGCGGTGAGGGGCTCGAAGTACAGCTTGTCGGCTACGTCAAAGTCGGTGGAGACGGTCTCGGGATTGTTGTTGATGATGATGGTCTCATAGCCCAGGCGCTTGAAGGCCCAGACGGAGTGGACGGAGCAGTAGTCAAACTCGATGCCCTGGCCGATACGGATGGGGCCGGAGCCCAGAACCAGAACCTTCTTCTTGTCGGAGTGGTTGTCCACAGCCTCGTTTTCTCCGTCGTAAGTGGAGTAGTAGTAGGGGGTCTCGGCGTCAAACTCGGCGGCGCAGGTGTCCACCATCTTGAAGGAGGGGACAATGCCGTAGTGCTCCCGCAGAGCCTTGACCTCGGACTGCTTCATGCCGCACAGGGTGCCGATGTAGCTGTCGGCAAAGCACATCTCCTTGGCGCGCTTCAGGGTGTCGATGTCGGGCTCGCCTTTGCAGGACTTCAGCTCCTCCTCCATGTCGATGATCCGCTTGAAGCCGTCCAGGAACCAGATGTCCATCTTGGTGATGTTGTTGATCTTCTGGGGAGAGAAGCCGCGGCGCAGAGCCTCGGCCACCACGAACAGACGCTCGTCGGTGACCTGGAACAGCAGGTCCTCGATCTCGTCGGTGTAGAGGCCCTCCAGCTTGTCCAGCTTCAGAGCACGGACGTTCAGCTCCAGGGAGCGGATGGCCTTCATGAGAGCGCCCTCGAAGGAGTTGGCAATGGCCATAACCTCGCCGGTGGCCTTCATCTGGGTGCCCAGAGTACGGCTGGCGGTGGTGAACTTATCGAAGGGCAGGCGGGGAATCTTCAGCACGCAGTAGTCGATGGTGGGCTCAAAGCAGGCCTTGGTCTTGCCGGTGACGGCATTGGGAATCTCGTCCAGGGTGTAGCCCAGAGCCACCTTGGCAGCCACCTTGGCGATGGGGTAGCCGGTGGCCTTGGAGGCCAGAGCGGAGGAACGGGACACACGGGGGTTAACCTCGATGACCGCGTACTCAAAGCTGTCGGGATTCAGAGCGAACTGCACGTTACAGCCGCCCTCGATCTCCAAAGCGGAGATGATGTCCAGAGCGGCGGAGCGCAGCATCTGGAACTCCTTGTTGGCCAGAGTCTGGGTGGGGGCCACCACGATGGAGTCGCCGGTGTGAACGCCCACGGGGTCGATGTTCTCCATGGAGCAGATGGTGATGACGTTGCCGGCGGAGTCGCGCATGACCTCAAACTCGATCTCCTTCCAGCCGGAGATGCACCGCTCGATCAGAACCTCGTTGACACGGCTCAGCGCGATGCCGCGGTCGGAAATCTCACGCAGAGAGGCCTCGTCGTAGGCGATGCCGCCGCCGGAGCCGCCCAGGGTGTAGGCGGGACGGACGATGACGGGGTAGCCGATCTCGTTGGTGAAGTCCACGGCGTCCTGAACGGTGTTGACCACCTTGGAGACCACGCAGGGCTGGCCGATGGACTCCATGCAGTCCTTAAAGCCCTGGCGGTCCTCCGCCTTGTGGATGGACTCGGGAGAAGTACCCAGCAGCTTCACGCCGTACTTGGCCAGGGTGCCGTCCTCATAGAGGGCCATGGCCAGGTTCAGACCAGTCTGGCCGCCCATGTTGGGCAGCAGGGCGTCGGGGCGCTCCTTCTCGATGATCTGGACCACAGAGGGGATGTTCAGGGGCTCGATATACACATGGTCGGCAATATCCTTGTCGGTCATGATGGTGGCGGGGTTGGAGTTGATCAGGACAACCTCCATGCCCTCTTCCTTCAGCGCACGGCAAGCCTGGGTGCCGGCGTAGTCAAACTCAGCGGCCTGGCCGATGACGATGGGGCCGGAGCCCAGAACCAGGACCTTCTTGATATCGGTATACTTCGGCATTACTTGGCACCTCCCATGGATTCAATAAAGCGGTTAAACAGGTATTCCGTATCCTTGGGGCCGGCGTTGGCCTCGGGGTGGAACTGGGTGGTAAAGCAGTTGGGGCGCTTGTAGCGCAGGCCCTCGCAGGTGCCGTCGTTGACGTTGATGTGGCTTACCTCGGCGACGGCGGGGTCCACAGACTCGGCCAGGACCATATAGCCGTGGTTCTGGCTGGTGATGAAGA
>DBFWXD010000439.1:0-5151 GCA_048215895.1 Eubacteriales bacterium | reverse complement strand
CTCCAGGGGGGTGGAGTTACCCTCAAACAGGGAAAATTCCACCATGGGGAACTCCGCCTGAAATTTCGGCAGTATGTCCGGCAGCAGGGCCAGGCCGCAGGTATGGGAGATCCCCAGGCGCAGCAGGCCCATGTAATGCCGGTTGATGTCCCCTACCTTGGCCAGATACTGGCTGTGTAAGTCCAGGATCTGGGTGGCGGTCTCCACCAGCAAATACCCCGAATAGGTCAGAGACAGCTTGGGCGAGCGGGTGAACAGCTTCACATCCAGCTCCTTTTCCATGTTGCTGATGTGGTTGCTCAGAGACTGCTGGGAGATGTACAGCCGCTCCGCGGCCCGTGTGATATTCAATTCCTCTGCCACAAGCAGGAAATATTTCAAATGGAGAAAATTCATAGCGGGCCCCCTTGTGATTTTGAATATTATCCTTCATTTTTAGTTGGGACAGCTTGATTATACCACAGCGAAAAGGCTGTGGCAACCATCAGCAAAAATCTGCTGTTCGGAATATCAATTTTATGCTTTAATAGTACTGAATAAAGGGTAAGTTGAATAAGGTCCCCTCGTGTTTCCTGTGTACCCTTCTACACATATTACAAACACACGACACTGAGAAAGGAAGATTGTTTATCATGAAATGCCTGATCATTGACGCCGTTCACAGCGCGATCGCTGAAGAGCTGAGCAAGTATATGCAGGTGGACACCCACATGCTGCCCACTCAGGAGGAGCTGCTCAAGCTGATCCCCGACTATGATGTGCTGATCATGCGCGTTGACCCCGCCATCAACAAGGAGATCCTGGATGCCGCCAAGAACCTGAAGGTCATCGGCGTCTGCTCCGTGGGCCTGAACCACATCGATCTGGACACCGCCAAGGCCAAGGGCATTCAGGTCTTCAATGCTCCCGGCCTGAACGGCAACGCTGTGGCTGAGCTGACCTTCTCCAAGATGCTGGATGTCTCCCGTCACACCATCCCCGCCAACTACGACGTGAAGGTCAACAAGACCTGGGACAAGTATAAGTTCGTGGGCCGCGAGCTGCGTGGCAAGACCCTGGGTATCCTGGGCTTCGGCCGCATCGGCCAGCGTGTGGGCGAGCTGGCTCACGCCTTCAAGATGGACGTGGTGGCTTATGACCCCTACCTGCCCGCCCATGTCTTTGAGGAGCAGAACGCCAAGAGCTGCACCATCGAAGAGGTGCTGAAGGTCTCTGACTTCATCACCATCCACATGCCCCTCACCCCCGAGACCAAGAACCTGTTCAACGCCCAGTCCATCGCTGGCATGAAGGACGGCGCTGTGGTTCTGAACATGGCCCGCGGCGGCATTGTCAACGAGAAGGATATGTATGAGGCTCTGAAGTCCGGCAAGCTGGGCGGCTACGCCACCGACGTTATGGAGAACGAGCTGGCCGCCGGCGGCCTGACCGAGGGCGCTGGCTTCGACTCCCCCCTGTTTGAGTGCGACAACTTCGTGGTGACTCCCCACCTGGGTGCCCAGACTGTGGACGCTTCCCGCGACATTGGCCAGCACATCATCGGCAAGGTGAAAGAGGCTCTGGATCTGAAGTAAACCGGATTTCCAAAGCGGCCGCCCAACTGGGCGGCCGCCTTTTTTTTCCAAAAATGCCGCGCAGGGCCCTGCGCTTCTTGCGCGCCGGGACAGAAACCGGTATAATAAAAGGGACTATGAGCACAGAAAGGCGGTTGACGCGTATGAGCTTTGAGAAGCAGCGGGAGGAGATCTGTGAAATCTGCCATCTTCTCTATCAGCGGGGGTATGTGGTCAGCAATGACGGCAATGTCTCCCTGCGTGTGGAGGAGGACAAGATCCTCATTACGCCCTCCGGCGTGGGAAAGGGGCGCATGACCCCGGAGATGCTGGTGCTGTGCGATCTGGAGGGCAATGTGCTGGAGGGGGACCGCTATCCCTCCTCTGAGAGCAAAATGCATTTGATGATTTACCGGGAGCGCAAGGATGTAATGAGCGTGGTCCACGCCCATCCCCCCATGTCCACCGCCTTTGCCATCTGCCGCCGCCCTCTGAAGGAGCGGTATTTGTCCGAAATGGTGGCGGGGCTAGGTGAGGTTCCGGTGACGGAGTTTGCCATGCTCTCCACCAACGAGGTGGCCGACAGCGTACGGCCCTACGTCCATGACCACAGCGCCGTGCTGCTGGCCAACCACGGCTCACTGGCCTGGGGCCCCACCCTGATTTCCGCCTTTGACCGGCTGGAGACGGTGGAGCAGACTGCCAAGATCTATTATTACGTCAGCCGTCTGGGCGGCGGCGTGGAAATTTCCCAGGAACAGGCAGATACCCTGCGTTCCATGGGTGACTATTACCGCAAGCTGGCCGGCAAGCGGGAGTGACAGGAGGGCGGAACATGGAGTACACCTACACCGCCCGGGAGCTTATTGAGCTGCTGGGCATGGTTCCCCACGAGGAGGGCGGCTGGTACGCCTTTGTCACCGCCAGCGGAGTGTCCATTCCCGGCGGCACGGTGCCCGGAATTGCGGGGCCGCGGGACAGCTGCAGCATCATTTACTATCTGCTCCAGAAGGGAGAAATCTCCCGCTGGCACCAGCTGCGCGCCAGTGAGGTCTGGGCCTGGCATATGGGCGGCAGTCTGGAGATGACCCTGGGCGGAACAGGGGACAAGCCCCGTCCGGAGGGGACCCTCTCCCTTGGCCCCCGGCTGCGGGAAGGGGAGCGGTTCCAGATCTTGGCCCCGGCGGACCAGTGGCAGACCACCCGCCTGGTGGACGGGGATTTTGCCCTGGTCTCCTGCGTGGTGGCCCCCGCCTTCCACGAGGAGGATTGTCTGCTGCCAGCTAAACCCCTGGACAATGAGATCTACGGCTGATGTTTAGAAGGTAATCCGGGCCGCAGGCCCGTCCAATTTAGAAAACAGGAGTGATTCCAATGCCCGAGGATATTCGGCAGGTAACCCACATTGATAACGTGCGTCTGGGAGAGGACGAGCGCAGCGTGGTCATCATCGACCAGAGCCAGCTGCCCAACCGGACCGTCTATCTGACCCTGCGTACCCCGGAAGAACTGTATAACGCCATCAAGCTGCTCCAGGTGCGGGGCGCCCCCGCCATCGGCATCTGCGCCGGCTATGGCATCTACGCCCTGGCCCGCCAGTGGGAGATTCAGGACCCGGCGGAATTTGCCCGGGAGTTCCACCACTGGAAGGAGTATCTCAACTCCTCCCGGCCCACCGCCGTCAACCTGAGCTGGGCCCTGGAGCGCATGGAGCGGGTGGTGACGGAGCATGCCGGCCAGAGTGTGGAGGAGCTTCTGGAGCTGCTGGGCAAGGAGTGCCGGGCCATCCACCAGGAGGACATCGAGATGTGCCGGGCCATCTCCGAGTACGGTCTGTCCCTGCTCAAGGACGGGGACGGAGTGCTCACCCACTGCAACGCCGGCCCTCTGGCCACCTCCCGGTACGGCACCGCCCTGGGCCCCCTGTTTCTGGGCAAGGAGCGGGGCATGGATCTGCATGTCTTTGCTGACGAGACCCGGCCGCTGCTCCAGGGAGCACGGCTCACCTCCTATGAGCTTCAGAAGGCGGGCATTGACGTGACCCTGATCTGCGACAACATGGCCTCCATTGTGATGAAAAACGGCTGGGTTCAGGCCTGCTTTGTGGGCTGCGACCGGATTGCCGCCAACGGGGACGCCGCCAACAAGATCGGTACCAGCGGCGTGGCCATCCTGGCTAAGCACTATGGAATCCCCTTCTATGTGTTGGGCCCCACCTCCACCATCGACCTGAACTGCCCCGACGGGGAGCACATCCCCATCGAGCTGCGCGACCCCGACGAAATCCGGGAGAAGTGGTACGCCGAGCCCATGGCCCTGAAGGAGGTCAAGTGCTACAATCCCGCCTTTGACGTGACTGACCACTCCCTCATTTCCGCCATTATCACCGAAAAGGGCATCTGCCGCGCCCCCTTCTCCCAGAGCCTGGCGGAGCTTTTTCGCTGATCTCCGGGAAAAAGAAGGGCCCAGAAGAGAAAAAAGACGGGACTAGGACATCTTTGTGGAAATTGCGTCTTGCCAAATGAACGCTCAAATAGTAGGATAATTGTATTGCTGGTTTTGACTGCGGAGGTTTTTTTGGAACACGTCCGGAGAAGACCGGCATGGACCGGGGAAAGCGCCCCGGGCCTGGTATCGACCAAAACATCAAGGAGGAAACGAAAAGATGAAACGTAGCAAGAAACTGCTTGCCCTGTGTCTGGCTATGGCCATGACGTTTGCCCTGGCTGCCTGCGGCGGCAACAGCAGCACCAGCCAGTCCGGCAGCGCCCAGAGCGGCTCCGCCAGCCAGAGCCAGCAGACTGGGGATGCCGAGGGCCTGAAGATCGCCATCGTCACCAGCCCCAACTCCGTGGATGACGGCTCCTTCAATGAGGACAACTACAACGGCGTGCTGAACTTTATCGCCTCCCGCGGCGACATCGACACCGTGACTCCCCTGCAGGAGACCAGCGGCGACACCGCTGCCGTGGCTCAGCTGGTGAGCGAGATCGTGGCCGACTATGACGTCATCGTGGCTACCGGCTTCCAGTCCGCCGGCATCGGCCCTGTGGCTCAGGACAACCCCGACAAGTACTTCATCCTGGTGGACACCTTCCCCTCTGACGCTGAGGGCGTGACCATCGAGGAGGGCCTGGACAACATCTACGCCATGCAGTTCGCCGAGCAGGAGAGCGGTTTCTTCGCCGGCGTGGCCGCTGCCCTGGAGACCCAGAGCGGCAAGGTCGCCGTGGTGACCGGCCAGCCCTTCCCCTCCAACGTGAACTATCAGTTCGGCTTTGAGTCCGGCGTGAACTACGCCAACAAGCACCTGGGCGCCTCCGCTGAGATCGTGGAGCTGGCTTCCTATGCCGGCACCGACGTGACCAACACCAACGTGGGCGGCAACTACACCGGCAACTTCTCCGACGAGGCCGCCGGCAAGACCCTGGGCGAGGCCCTGATCCGTGAGGGCTGCGACATCATCTTCGTGGCCGCCGGCGCTTCCGGCAACGGCGTGTTCGCCGCCGCCAAGGAGTCTGGCAACTGCAAGATCATCGGCTGCGACGTGGACCAGTATGATGACGGCGCCAACGGCGACAGCAACATCATCCTGACC
>DBFWXD010000438.1:0-6619 GCA_048215895.1 Eubacteriales bacterium | reverse complement strand
TCACTTCGTCGGCCGCCACCTCTCCGGAGGCATTCTCTTTTCCGCCGTAGTTTTCGGTCACTTCCCCTCTCAGGTTGTGGCGCTTAATCAGCGCCCGGGCCACAGGACCGCCGCACAAGCTGGCAAACACCATGCCGAATGTGGCACACATAACGGCCATAACCACTGCGTTTTCCGCTCCCAGCTCCTCATACATAGGGGCAATCGCGCCAGAGGTACCTACGCCGCCCATGAGCGACAGCGACCCCATGCCGATTCCATGAAGGGGGTGCAGCCCCAGGGGAATGGTCAGCAGCACACCCAGCAAATCCTGGGCCAGGATCAGGCCAATGGTGGTAATGGCAATTCCAATACATACCTTGCCGCCCCGTTTAATGAGCTTCCAGGAGGCAGTCAGGCCTACCCCGGTAAAGAAGATGTCCATAAACCATTCTTTCAAAACGGCCACATCAAACGTGACCTGAAGAATGCCCGCTGCGCGCAAAATGCCCAGCAGAAAGCTGACTGCCAGACCGGCTACAATCACACCGGGAATACAATAGGTTTGAAAAAATTTGACTCGTTTGACAATTGCCCGGCCAACCATCGCCACACAAGCGGCAATGGCTGCGCTTTGCATTACGTCAAAGGAAATTTCAAGCATAACAATTCCTCCCTATTCTCCTTTTCTACACACACAAACAGATTTGCGTTCCCATTCAGAACCTGTCTCACCAAATTACAGGTCCGTCTCAGCCCCCCTCTGTACCAAATTTTCTCCTTTTTCTCCACCGGGAACATTTTGTCACAGCATCGGCCAATATTCCAGTTCAGAACTTATTAACATCCTCGGGTGAACTGATAAGAAGATATAAATTTTTGTCCTTTTCTTTATCTCAGCAAAAAAGCAACTATAATTTTATTGTTTTCTCTTGACATTCCCCTCATTTTGGGTATAATAATTAAGCCTGTCTCTATGGTGAGACAGTGTTTTCCTTGCTCCCGGCAAGAATCCGGGGGCCATATGTCCATAAGGAGGTGCAAAAACATGGCAAAAATCAATTCCAACTACGAGGCTGTCTACATCCTGAAGCCCGATATGAGCGAGGAGCAGATCGCCGCCCTGGTGGAGAAGTTCAAGGCCGTGGTCGAGGCCAACGGCACTGTCACCGAGGTTGATGAGTGGGGCAAGCGCCGTCTGGCCTATCCCATCGACGACCTGATGGAGGGCTACTATGTCCTGATGACCTTCACCGCCGCCGCCGCGATCCCCGCCGAGCTGGACCGTATTTTCCGGATCACCGACGGCGTGATGCGCTCCATGATCGTCTGCAAGGACCAGTAAGGAGGTCTCTTTCAGATGCTCAACAAGATCTTCCTCATGGGTCGTCTGACCCGTGACCCTGAGCTTCGGCGTACCCAGACCGGCACTCCCGTGGCTTCCTTCTCCCTGGCCGTTGACCGGGATTTCAAGGACAAGTCCACCGGCGAGCGCACCACCGATTTTATCGATGTGGTGGCCTGGCGCCAGACCGCCGAGTTTGTCAGCCGCTACTTTACCAAGGGCCGCATGGCCGTGGTAGAGGGCCGGCTGCAGATTCGCGATTGGACCGACAAGGACGGCGGCAAGCGCCGCACGGCCGAGGTCATCGCGGACAACATCTACTTCGGCGACTCCAAGCGAGACGGCGACGGTGGCAGCTACTCCACCGGCTTTAACCCGGGCGGTTATTCCGCCGGCGGTTACTCCGCTCCCGCTGCCCCCTCCGGCTATGGCGCCCCCCCTGCGGACGGCGACCAGTTTGCCGAGCTTTCTGATGACGACGGCGAGCTGCCGTTTTGACTTTGACCATATAAGGTCGTAAGAAGGAGGTTAAATCCATGGCTATGGAACGTGATAACAGAGCTCCCCGCGGCCGCAAGCGCCGTAAGGTCTGCGCCTTCTGCGCCGACAAGGTGGAGTGCATCGATTACAAGGACGCCGCCAAGCTGCGCCGGTTCATTTCCGAGCGGGCCAAGATCCTGCCCCGCCGCACCACCGGCACCTGCGCCATGCATCAGCGCCAGCTGACCGAGGCCATCAAGCGGGCCCGTCAGATCGCTCTGCTGCCCTATGTGACCGACTAATAGAGGCACCAAAGCCCCGACTGCACAAGCAGCCGGGGCTTTTTATATGGAAAGGCCCCGATTCCAAGGGAATCGGGGCCTGTTTTCGCTTCTTATCCAATCAGAAGATCATGTCCCGGCTGATCTCCGCCAGGGAGTGAACTCCGCACATGGCCATGGTGTCCTCCAGCTCGCCCTTCAGCTTCTGGGTGAGCACCTGGACGCCCTCCTCTCCGCCGCCGTAGACGGCAGTGACATAGGGCCGGGCCAGAATGCAGGCGTCGGCGCCCAGGGCCAGGGCCTTGCAGATGTCCACGCCGCTGCGCAATCCGCCGTCCACAAAGATGGTCATCTGGCCCTTCACCGCCTCGGCAATGGCGGGCAGGACCTCCGCGGTGGCAGGCACGCCGTCCTGCACACGGCCGCCGTGGTTGGACACCACAATGCCCGCCGCTCCGGCCTCCAGGGCCTTCTTGGCCCCCTTCACGGTCATAATGCCCTTAATGATAAAGGGCACCTTGGCATATTCAATGACCTCCCGCAGCTCGCTGACCGTCTTGGAACCGGCAGGGGGATTGAGCCCCTTCAGGAAGGGCAGACCCGCCGCGTCGATGTCCATGGCAAACACCTTGGCACCGGAGGCCTTTGCCGCGTCCAGCTTGGCAAAGAGGGTATCCCGGTCCCAGGGCTTCACCGTGGGAATGCCCTTTCCACCGTTTGCCCCGATGGCCTTGGCGGCGGCGGCAAAGACGCCGGGGTCGGTGCCGTCTCCGGTAAAGGCGGCAATGCCGGCCTTGGCGCAGGCGGGGACCAAGATGTCATTATACTCCTGGTCGGTAAACTTCTCCCCGTAGTGGAGCTTCACCGCCCCCACCGGACCGGCGAAAACGGGCAGGTCATAGCTCTGGCCAAAGAGCTCAAAGCTGGTATCCACCGCTCCGTTGGAGCAGATGGTGTCCATATTGAGGCACACATCCTGCCAGGCCTCATAGTTGCGGATGGCCACGGTGCCGCTCCCCTTGGCGCCGGGGCCGGGCATGGTATTCTTACAGGCCCGGCCATTGCACACCGGACAGGCCTTACAGTAAGGGCCGCTGCACGTACGGGCGGCCTCCAGAACTTGCTGATACGTCATTGGAAGATCCCTCCTATTCCTACGTTCAAAATGATAGCGCCCCGGCGGATTTTCGTCAAGTGCTACCTTACAAACAAACGCGCCGCCGGGCCTGGCCCGGCGGCGCGTGTTCTCTTACAGATTGGTTCTGGACTTGGTCAGCTCCTGTGCAATGTTCAGCACATGGTCGCCGATTCGTTCAAAGTCGGTAAGCAGCTCAGAATAGAGGATACAGGCCTCGTCGGAGCAGATCCCGTCCCGCATGCGGATGAGCTGGTCACGGCGGTACTGGTCGGTCATATCGTCGATCTTCTGCTCGATCTGGGCCACATCCACCAGCCACTCGGGCCCGCCGGCCTGGCGGTCCAGCAGGGTGGTGACGGCCTCCAGGGAGACATCCCGCATCTGCTCCACTTCCTTCTGGGCAATGGGGGAGAGCTTGATGTTCTTGGCCACCAGCATCTTGGTGTATCCAGCCAGGTTGTCGGCGTGGTCACCGATTCGCTCAATGTTGCCGGAGATCGTAAAGAAGCTGCTGACTACCCGGGAATCCTGCTCATTGGTCTCGATGGAAATGAGGTGGGAGACATACCGGGAGATCTCCCGGTTCAGGAAGTCGATATACTCCTCCCGCTGCTCCACCTCTTCCAGACGGCCGGGGTCACGGGCCAGGACGGCCTCGAAGCCGGCCTCCACATTGTCACGGGCCATGCTCAGCATCCGGTGCAGCTCATTGCGCAGCTGGTCCACCACAATGGCGGACAGACCCAGGCCGCCCTCCTTGCCGCTGGCAGAGACCGGAGCCAGGTACTCCAGGCGCATGATGCCCTCTTCCTTCTCCTGGACCTGCTCGGGCAGAATCCGCACGGCCAGCTTGGCCAGGTAGTTGCCCAGGGGCAGCAGAAGAATGGTGGTAATGATATTGAAGCTGGTGTGAACCAGGGCGATCTGACCGGCGGGCGTGCCGGGCAGCACGTTGGACAGGAAGTTGCCCACGCTCCCCTGGAGCACAATACTGCCGTCAATCAAATAGGCAATGGGGAAGGTCAGGAACAAAATGGTGAAAATAATCGTGCCGATGACGTTGAACATCAGGTGAATAATGGTGGCACGCTTGGCGTTGCGGTTGGTGCCGATGGAGGCCAGGACCGCAGTGATACAAGTACCAATGTTCTGACCAAACAGAACAAATACCGCGCTGGGCAGGCCGATGACGCCGCTGTTGGCCAGGGCCTGAAGAATACCCACCGAGGCGGAGGAGGACTGAATGACGGCGGTAAAGCCCGCACCGGCCAGGATACCCAAAATGGGGTTGGAGAAGGTGGACATCAGGCGGATGAAGCTCTCAGACTCCCGCAGGGGAACCATCGCGTCGCTCATCATGCCCATACCCAAGAACAGCACGCCCAAGCCGGCCAGGATCTGGCCGATGTGCTGCAGTCTCGGCTCTTTCACAAAGACCATCATCGCCACGCCCGCAAAGGCAAAGAAGGGGGCCAGCTCGCCCACATCCAAAGCGATGAGCAATCCGGTCACCGTGGTACCGATGTTGGCACCCATGATGATCCAGACCGCCTGATTGAGGGTCATCATTCCCGCGTTGACAAAGCCCACCACCATGACTGTGGTGGCAGAAGAGGACTGAATGACTGCGGTGATGGCCGCGCCCACCAGCACACCCAGGAACCGGTTGGCGGTCAGCCGCTCCAGGATGTTCTTCATCCGGTTGCCGGCGGCCGCCTCCAGGCCGGAACTCATCATCTGCATTCCGTGCAGGAACAGTGCAAGTCCACCTAGCAGCGCCAGTATATGTGTAATATCCATATCTTCCGAAATCCCTCCTGCGGAACCTCCGCATATTTGTTTGTGATATCTCGAAATAACTCCATTTTGTATTATACCCGAAACATTTTCCTTGCGTCAACTGGTTTCCCTATTTTTCCCCTTTTTCATGAAAAACGGCCAGCCGCACTCTGGTGCGGCTGGCCATTTTGATTACTGCTGCTTCTGTTTCTCCAGATATTCGTCATAGGTCATCTTCCGGTCGATGAGCTTGCCGTCGGAGGTAAAGTCAAAAATCCGGTTACAAACGGTCTGAATGAGCTGATGGTCATGGGATGCCACCAGCACGTTGCACTTCACCGCCTCCAGGCCCTTGTTCAGGGCGGCGATGGACTCCAGATCCAGGTGGTTGGTGGGCTGATCCAGCATCAGCACGTTGGCCCCGGAGAGCATCATCCGGGACAGCATGCACCGCACCTTCTCTCCGCCGGAGAGAACCTTGACGGGCTTATACACCTCGTCCCCGGAGAAGAGCATACGGCCCAGGAAGCCCCGCAGGTACTGCTCCTGAGGGTCGGAGGAGAACTGGCGCAGCCACTGCACCAGGTTGTCGTCGTTGTCCTGAAAATAGGGGGTATTGTCCTTGGGGAAGTAGGAGAAGGTGGCCGTCTGGCCCCACTTCACGCTGCCCTCGTCGGGCTCCATCTCTCCGGCCAGAATCTTAAAGAGGGCGGTGTGGGCGTTTTCGTTGTCACCCACAAAGGCGATCTTCTCGTCGTGGCCCACAATGAAGGACACCTTGTCCAGCACCTTCACCCCATCGATGGTCTTGCTCACGTCGGTGACAAAGAGGATATCCTTGCCCACCTCCCGGTCAGGGGTAAAGCCCACCCAGGGGTAGCGGCGGGAGGAAGCGGGCATCTCCTCCACGGTCAGCTTGTCCAGCAGCTTTCTCCGGGCGGTAGCCTGCTTGCTCTTGGACTTGTTGGCGGAGAAGCGGGAGATAAAGTCCTGCAGTTCCTTGATCTTCTCCTCGTTGCGCTTGTTCTGGTTCTTGATGAGCTGCTGCACCAGCTGAGAGGACTCATACCAGAAGTCGTAGTTGCCCACGTACATCTTGATCTTGCCGTAGTCGATGTCCACAATGTGGGTGCAGACGGTATTGAGGAAGTGACGGTCGTGGGACACCACGATGACGGTGCCCTCAAAGTCCAGCAGGAAGTCCTCCAGCCAGTTCACCGCGTCAATGTCCAGGTTGTTGGTCGGCTCGTCCATCATCAGCAGGTCAGGGTTGCCGAACAGCGCCTGGGCCAGCAGCACCTTCACCTTGAGACGGGCGTCCAGAGTAGCCATGTCGTTGTAGTGCAGCTCCGTGCCGATGCCCAGGCCCTGGAGGATACGGGAAGCGTCGCTCTCCGCCTCCCAGCCGCCCAGCTCGGCATACTCCTCCTCCAGCTGGCAGGCCAGCATGCCGTCCTCGTCGGTCATCTCCTCTTTGGCATACAGAGCTTCCTTCTGCTTGCCGATATCGTAGAGACGCTGGTTGCCCATGATGACGGTGTCCATCACGTTGTAGGCGTCGTAGGCGTTCTGGTCCTGCTTCAGCACAGACATACGGATGTTGGGCAGGATGGAGAC
>DBFWXD010000437.1:0-3233 GCA_048215895.1 Eubacteriales bacterium | reverse complement strand
TCCAGGGGCAGGTCCTCCTTCAGAAGCTCCAGCATAATGGCGCAGCCCACCCGGTCGTCAATGGCCTTGGATTTGAGAAAGCCTTGGCCAAATTCCTCAGGCTCGCCGATGAAGCAGCCGTAATCCCCCAGGGATACCAGCTGTTCGGCCTCTTCCTTGTCCTTGCAGCCGATGTCAATATAGAGAGAATCGGTCTTGGGGACCTTCTTCATCTCCTCCCGGCTCACCAAATGGATGGCCTTCAGGCCGATGAGGCCGGGGACCTTCTTGTCCCCGATGAGCACCGGCTTGCCAATGGCCACCCGGCGGTCTACCCCGCCCACAAAGTCAAACTTTAAAAAGCCCTCGTCGGTGATGCGGGTGACGATGATGCCCACCTCGTCCATGTGGGCCGCCAGCAGAAGCTTGTTTCCGGTGGCCTTTTGGCCCTTTTTAAAGACGATGAGGTTGCCCAGGGCGTCGGTGCGGATGGAGCTTGCATAGGGCGCGGCCTGGGTACGGATAAAGTCCCGGACCTGGTCCTCGTCTCCGGATACGCCGCTCAGGCGGCACAGGTCTTTCAGCAGATCAATCATAACTGGGCACCTCCTTCCCGATTCCCTTGAGGAAGGCACACAGCAGCTTTGCGGTATCTTCCAGATCCCGGCGGCACACCGTTTCAATGGGGGTGTGCATATACCGCAGGGGGATGGACAGAACCGCCGTGGCAATGCCCTCCCGGCTCACCTGGAGAGGCCAGCCGTTGGTGCCGCTGTTGCCCGACATGACCTCGCGCTGAATGTCCATGTTTAGCTCACGGGCCTTGTCCTCCATGCGCCGGACCATCCAGCGGGTGCAGTTGGGCCCCAGGCCGATCACCGGCCCGCCGCCCAGCTTAAAGGTCTCCCCTTTTCCGGCGTCGGGGCTGTCGCCGTGGGTCACGTCCACCGCCACGCACAGGTCGGGCACAATGCCGTAAGCGGCGGTGATGGCGCCCGTGGAGTGAGTCTCCTCCTGGGTGGAGCCCAGCACGTAGAGGTCCACGTCCAGCTCCTCCCCCTTCAAAAGCTCCAGGGTGTGCAGGAGCAGGGCAAAGCAGGCCCGGTCATCCAGGGACTTGCCCCAGAGCAGCTCCTTGCCCAGCGGGGCGCAGCTGCCCCGGTAGACCACGGGGGTGCCGATGGGAATAAGGCGCTGGGCCTGCTCCTGGGTGAGCCCGGCGTCCAGATAGAGCTCCTTGATGGGCTGGGACTTGTCCATATCCTCCCGGGTCTGGATGTGGGGAGGCAGACAGGCCACCAGGGCGGGAATGGGGGGATTGGTGAGAATCAGCACCTCCCGGTCCGGGAGCATCCGGGGGTCCACGCCGCCCAGAGGGGCGAAGGTGAGAAAGCCCTCCTCATGTCCCGTGACAATGAGGCCGATTTCGTCCAGATGGGCGTCCAGCAGCAGCTTCTTGGCCCCCGGCTTGCCGCAGGGCAGCACGCCCATGACGCTGCCCGTTGGAAGGATGGAGACTTCCTCCACCCAGGGGCGGAGCAGCTCCGCCGCCTGCTGGGCCACCGGCTGTTCAAAGCCGCTGGGGCCGGACAGGGAACAAAGCTGCTCCAAAGTCTTTTCGTAGTTCAAAATGGTTCCTCCATTTTATGAAAGTGGCGATGCCGCTTTCATGAAGTTTTTACAGGGCGTTGACCAGTTCCTTGAAGACCTTGCCCCGTTCCATAAAGTTCTTGAATTGATCGAAGGCGGCGCAAGCCGGAGACAGAACCACCACGTCTCCGCTGACGGCGGCTCCCTGTGCGGCAGCCACGGCGGCGGGCAGATCGGCGGTTTCGATGATCTCCAGACCGCTCTCGACAAAGCCCTCAGCCTCCTCCACCGCCTTGCGGATGGCGGGGGCGGTGGCTCCGGTGAGAATGAGCACCTTGACCTTCTTTACCATCTCCACGCCCAGCTGGGTGAAGGGCACGCCCTTGTCGTAGCCGCCGGCGATGAGGATGAGCTTCTGATGGAAGGAGTCGAGACAGGCCATGGTCCGGGTGGGACTGGTGCCGATGGAGTCGTTATAGTACTTCACTCCGTCCTTTTCTCGCACCAGCTCAATGCGGTGCTCCACGCCGGTAAAGCGCTTGGCCACGGCACGCACGCACTTGTCGGGGACAATGCCGTCCACAGCGGCGATGGCGGCCATGTAGTTTTCGATGTTGTGCACGCCGGGCAGCTGGATATCGGCCAGAGGGAGCACCTCCCGGCTGCCCATCTTATTGGTCAGCCAGATGGCCTCATCCCGGAGATAGACACCCTCCTCCAGCTTCTGCTTGCGGCTGAAGAGCATGGTATCCGCCGGAGCGGTTTTGGACAGGGAGCGGGTAATGTCGTTGTCAAAGTTGAATACCGCCCGGTCCCCCGCCTTCTGGTGGCAGAAGATATTCAGCTTGGCGGAGGTGTACTCCTCCATGGTGTGGTGGTAGTCCAGGTGGTTGGGGCTGAGGTTGGTGAAGACCGCCACATTGGGGCTCTGCTTCATGCTCATCAGCTGGAAGGAGGACAGCTCTACCACGGCCACATCCTCGGCGCTCATGCCGGACACGTCGGGGAGCAGGGGCTTTCCGATGTTGCCGCCCAGGTATACATTATACCCGGCTTCCTTCAAAAACTCGCTGATGAGGGTGGTGGTAGTGGTCTTTCCGTCGCTGCCGGTGACCCCGATGATCTTGCAGGGGCACAGCTGGAAGAACAGCTCCATCTCAGAGGTGAGCACGCTCCCCTTCTCCACGGCCTCCTTCAGCTGAGGCGTGTTGGGGCTGAGACCGGGGGTGCGGAAAATCAGGTCAAAGCGGCTGAGCTTATCCAGGTAGCCGTCCCCCAGCTGGAGCTTGGCGCCCAGGCTCTCCAGCTCGCTGGCAACCTCCTCCACCCGTTCCCGGGGTGCCTTGTCGCAGACGGTGACCTTCAGCTCCGCGCGGAGCATCATCTTAATGAGCGGGGTGTTGCTCACGCCCATGCCGATGACGGCAATGGACTTACCCCGCAGGCTTTCAAAATATTCCGTAATGGTGGACATATCATTGTCCTCCTTCCAATTTTTCTTACATCATATTATATTACCATATTTATCCCCAAAATACAATCTTACCCTTTCGGCAAAGAAGGCGTTTTCCAAACAAAACCGACCGCCGGAATTCGGATCCGGCGGTCGGGAATCTTTATGCCCTGGGATGGGCCTTTTTATAGACATCTTTGATTTTCTGGTT
>DBFWXD010000436.1:0-1953 GCA_048215895.1 Eubacteriales bacterium | reverse complement strand
GGTCGATGGGCGCACAGCCCTCCCGGAGAATACGGATTTGCCCTCCGTCCGGGATGCGGAACAACTCCTTGTAGTGCGGGTCGATGAACCGGATGCCCTTTTCAGCCTGTTCCATGTGCCGGTCCAGCCAGTCGCGGCGGTAGCAGTAGAGAAACAGATTTTCCTCCCCCTTGTAGGGGTGCAGCCGGATCAGATAGGCATACTGTGCTGTGTCCGCTCGGAAGCCGAACGCAAAGCCGCTATCGTAGCCGCTCTCCTGGTGTCCCCGGCAGAAATCCCGCATGGCGTCACGGCTTTTCAGAAACCCGTCGTACTGCTCGTCCCCCACCAGGGCCTCCAGGACCTCCTCAAACTCCTGCTGAAAGTCCTCGGTGTCCAGATTTTCCCGGTGGCTGGTCCACTTGGGAAAGAAGCCCTTGCCATCCTCACCCATATCCGCTCGAAGGTGCCCGATACTCCCAGTCTGGCCCTCAATCTGTGTGCTTTGTCTGGCAATATAAAGCCGCTCCGCTGGAGTAGCGGCGCGAAAAGTTAATTCCATACGATCACGCTCCTTGTCAACAAGAAGGCGGCCACCAACTTCCTGCTGATAGCCGCTTTCTCTATATACGATATTGATAGACCTTCTACCGGGCGTCGCCCCGGTCGTGGCGCTTGGGTTTGATGGGCTGGCCCTGCTCATCATAGTTTTTCGGGTCGGCGGCTGGCACCTCCCAGCCGAACAGGGAGCCGGCCAGCATCGCCGCCGTCTGTGCTTTGGTCACGCCGCCGCGCTCGTTACACTCACTTACGATCTCCAGAGCCTCCGCCCGGTCATGGCCGTACTTGTCTGTACGGTAATAGCCGCTCTCGCCCTTTTTGACAATAATGATTTCATCACTGCTGGGCAGCACAGCATAACACTTGTCCGGCAGGGTGGAACGCATGGGAATCACCATGCCGCCTGTCCGCTCCAGCCGCTCCGCAAACTCCCGGATAGAATAAACGGTGCTGCCCCACTCGTGGGACAGTTCCATGTGGCCGGCGTCGATATAGCGGGCGGTGCGGTCACGGGTGCCATCTCCGCCTGTGATAATGCGGATCTGCTCCCCATCCGACACCCTGAATTTCTCTTTGCCGTCCGTGGTGACAAAGCGGATGCCTTTTTCGGCTTCCTTCATGTGCCGCTCCAGCAGGTCCCGGCGGTAAGCATAGATATATGCGTTATCCAGCAGCTCGGATGGCGTACAACGGAGTAGATAAGCATGGTAGCCGGCATCAACGCGGAACAGATATTCGGGGCTTTGTATGATACGGCTTTCCTGGTTGTTCAGGCAGTAGGCAATCATCGCGGGGATATTCTTCAGCACAGGGCCATATCGCTGGTCTGATCGGAGCATTTCAATCATGGCATCGAGTTCCACCGAGAACTCCGGTGTTTTCCATGCGGGGTCCCAAATGTCCCAATGGCTGTAAAACGCCGTGCCGCTATCGTCCAATTCAGCAACTAAGATACCCGGACTTCCGCACCGCTCCATGATCGGAATACACTGCCGCTTGGCGTATAGTCGTTCCGTGGGTGTCGCAGGCCGCAAAGTCAGCTCCACTATCGCTCACGCTCCTTTACCTTCGGCTGCTGTGCAGGCTGTATCAGTCCGGCCTCATGCGCCCGCCAGTAGTCGGGATGGCATACTCGGATGGTATCATCAATACATTTGCTGTATTCTCCGGGGCCGAAGTATTCATTGACCGGCGCGGTGTAAAGCCCCCGGTCCATCAGCTCCCGGAGGACGATCTGCGCGTCGCTGTCCTCCTCAAAGCACAGATAGCCGCCTTCCCAGAACCCGTACCGCTGGGCGGCAGGTGATAAATTCCCGGCCACAAATTCCCGCGCCACCATGATCCCGCCGTGGCTGGCTGTGGAAACATCAAAGAAACCGGGGCAGAGGGTCTTGCGGGTCTGGATAAGCCCCC
>DBFWXD010000435.1:0-2215 GCA_048215895.1 Eubacteriales bacterium | reverse complement strand
GTGAAGGAGGGCATCACCAGCGGCACGGAAGCCAACGCCTTCTCCCCCGACGAGATCTGCGACCGCAGCCAGATCGTCACCTTCCTCTATCAGCAGTTCGGCAAAACCGAATAAACAAAAAACCCCCGGCCAGACGGCCGGGGGTTTTCTCTGTCTGTTAGGTGGGGTTGACGGTGTAGTTGGGAGCTTCCTTGGTGATGTAGATGTCGTGGGGGTGAGACTCCCGCAGACCGGCGGCGGTGATCTGCATGAACTGCGCCTTGGTGTGCAGCTCCTCGATGTTGTGGCAGCCGGTGTAGCCCATACCGGCCTTCAGGCCGCCCATGAGCTGATAGATGGTCTCGCCAGCCAGTCCCTTGTAAGGAACGCGGCCTTCCACGCCTTCGGGAACCAGCTTCTTGTTGTTCTGCTGGAAGTAGCGGTCCTTGGAGCCGTGGTTCATAGCGGCCAGGGAACCCATGCCGCGGTAGACCTTGAACTGACGGCCCTGGAAGACCTCGGTGTCGCCCGGGGACTCCTCACAGCCGGCCAGCAGGGAACCCAGCATGACCACGCTGGCGCCGGCGGCCAGAGCCTTGGCAATGTCGCCGGAGAACTTCACGCCGCCGTCGGCGATGATGGGAATGTCATACTCGGCAGCCACGCAGGCGGCGTCGTAGACGGCGGTGATCTGAGGCACGCCGATACCGGCCACCACACGGGTGGTACAGATGGAGCCGGGGCCAATGCCGATCTTCACGCAGTCAGCGCCCGCCTCGATGAGGGCGCGAGTGCCCTCGGCGGTGGCCACGTTGCCGGCGATGAGCTGTACGTCGGGGTACAGGGACTTAATGCGCTTGACGCAGTTGAGGATGTTCTGAGAGTGGCCGTGGGCGGAATCCAGGCACAGCACGTCGGCGCCGGCCTCCACCAGGGCAGCCACACGGTCCAGTACGTCGGCGGTGACGCCGATGGCGGCGCCTACCAGCAGCCGGCCCTTCTCGTCACGGGCGGAGTTGGGGTAGACCTCAGCCTTCTCAATGTCCTTGATGGTGATGAGGCCCTTCAGACGGAACTCGCTGTCCACGATGGGCAGCTTCTCGATCTTGTGCTGGCGGAGGATCTCCTTGGCCTCGGCCAGGGTGGTGCCCTCGGGGGCGGTGACCAGGTTCTCCTTGGTCATCACGTTGTCGATGAGCTTGGACATATCGGTCTCAAACTTCATGTCGCGGTTGGTGATGATACCGATGAGGCGGCCGTTGTCGCAGATGGGCACGCCGGAGATGCGGTACTTGGCCATCAGCTCGTCGGCCTCGGCCAGGGTGTGGCCCGGGCCCAGCCAGAACGGGTTGGTGATAACGCCGTTCTCACTGCGCTTGACCATGTCCACCTGCTCAGCCTGCTGGCTGATGGACATATTCTTATGGATGATGCCGATGCCGCCCTCCCGGGCGATGGCGATGGCCATGCGGTACTCGGTGACGGTATCCATGGCGGCGCTGATCAGAGGAATATTCAGATGAATTTTGCGGGTCAGGCGGGTGTGCAGATCAATGTCGGCGGGCAGCACATCACTGGCAGCAGGGATGAGCAGCACGTCATCAAAGGTCAGCCCCTGCTTGACAAACTTCTGAGCGGCGTCCTGATTGACCATACTCAAACAACTCCTTTTCCGCCCCGTCTCCGGGGCTGCGTTCTTCTGTGAATGGATATTAGATTTATTGTAACCCCTGTGGGAAATCCTGTCAAGAAAAGAGTTCGCCGAAAATGAGCGCTGAAAATGCTACTAATAAGAGTAACAAAGCGTAAAGGCTTGTTACTCTTATTTTTTTATCGAAAAACGGAGGTGAAAGGACCATGAGCAACAAATATTTGGGGCCTGCGGAGCGGCAGCTGATCGCAGAGAAGTGGGCCGCTTATGCGTCGGTGCGGGAGATCGCGGGCCTGGTAGGTGTGGCACCTAAAACCATTTACGAGGAATTGAGGCGCGGGAGCAACGGCACCCTGGACAAGAATAGCCGCAAGGCATACAACCCGGAGCTGGCCCAGCGTCGTTTCCAGGAAAGCCTCCGACGGCGCGGCAAGCCCCTGAACAGAGCGCGGGCGGCCAATGAATGAGTGACCCCACCGCCATGGAGGCGGATAAAACAAAGGAGGAAATGACAATGGCAACCATCATCAAGCAGACGAAAGAGGAAATCAACTGGGCGGAGATCGCCAGGGCCAGAGAAATGGG
>DBFWXD010000434.1:0-1777 GCA_048215895.1 Eubacteriales bacterium | reverse complement strand
AACCTGGAGGCTCTGGAGGCGGCGGGGGCGCAGCTGGTCTATTTCAGCCCCCTTCGGGACCCGGCCCCTCCGGCGGCGGATGGACTCTATCTGGGGGGCGGTTACCCCGAGGTGTATGCGAAAGCGCTGAGCGAGAACCAGGCCATGCAGGAGAACATCCGGTCGCTGGTGTTGGCCGGCCTGCCCACGGTGGCCGAATGCGGGGGCTTTCTCTATCTGCAAAAGACCTTGGAGGATGAGCAGGGGCATGCCTGGCCCATGACAGGGGCCCTGGAGGGGGCGGGATACCGCACCGGACGGCTCCAGCGCTTTGGCTATGGGGAGCTGACCGCCCAGGGGGACAGCCTGCTGTTTCGGGCAGGCGAAACGGCCCCCTTTCATGAGTTTCACTACTGGGACTGCACCCAGAACGGGGCGGCGTTCCAGGCGAAAAAGCCCACGGGGGAAAAGAAATGGACATTTGGCGCGGCAGGGGAAGCCCTGTACGCCGCCTTCCCTCATCTGCACTTTGGCGGCGACCTCCCATTGGCGGAGCGCTTTGTCCAAGGGGCGAAGAAATGGAGAGAGAACCATGGATGAATGGAACAACTTGCTTGCGGCCATTGCCCCGCCGGATGCCCGGGCAGAGGCAGCGGCGCGGCAGCACTGGGACAGCCTGGCCAAGCCCCTGGGGAGTTTGGGCCTTCTGGAGGATGCGGTGGTGAAGATTGCCGCCCTGACCGGCAAGGTTCAGGTTTCCCTGGGGAAGCGCATGCTGGTGGTGTTCTGCGCCGATAACGGCGTGGTGGCCCAGGGGGTCACCCAGACGGACAGCTCCGTGACGGCGGCGGTGGCCTGTTCGCTGGCCCGTGGGAGCAGCACTGTGTGCCCCATGGCCCGGGCGGCCCAGTGTGAGGTGCTCCCTGTGGATGTAGGGATTTTGAATTTCCACGGTTATGCCGGGGTTTTGAACCGCCGGGTACAAAACAGCACCGGGGACATTTCACTGGGTCCGGCTATGAGCCGGGAGGCCTGTATCCAGGCCATGCTCGCCGGGGCGGAGCTGGCCCGGGAGCAGAAGCAGGCGGGCGTGGACATTCTGGCCGGAGGCGAGATGGGCATCGGCAATACCACCACCTCCAGCGCCGTGGCGTCCGTGCTGCTGGGCGTGGAGCCGGAGCGGGTGACTGGCCGGGGAGCTGGCCTGTCCACCGACGGCCTTGCCCGGAAAGTGGAGGCCATCCGCCGGGCCATTGCGGTAAATGCCCCGGACCCCCAGGACCCCGTCGATGTGCTCGCCAAGGTGGGAGGGCTGGACCTGGCTGCCCTGTGCGGGTTTTATCTGGGCTGTGCCCGGTATCGGGTTCCCGTGCTGCTGGATGGGTTCATCAGCACGGTGGCTGCTCTGTGCGCAATGAGACTGTGCCCCGACGCCCGGGGGGCGCTGCTGTCTAGCCATGTCTCTGCGGAGCCTGCGGGGAAAATGGTGCTGGAGGCCCTGGGCCTGGAACCCCTCATTACCGCGCAAATGCGCCTGGGAGAGGGAAGCGGAGCGGTGGCCGCCCTGCCTCTGCTGGACCTGGCCCTGGCGGTGTACGGCGGGGGACAGACCTTTGGAGAGCTGGGCATCGAGGCCTATACCCCCCAGGAGTAAGGAGACATTATGGTAACCATCGTCATCGGCGGAGCAGCCAGCGGAAAAAGTGAATTTGCGGAAAATCTGACGCTGACTCTGCCGGGGCAGCGGGTGTATGTGGCCACCATGGAGCCCTACGACGGGGAGTGCCTGGTGCGCATT
>DBFWXD010000433.1:0-3641 GCA_048215895.1 Eubacteriales bacterium | reverse complement strand
CTCTTTCCTGTATGATAATAGTGGTATCAGAAGAATTGAAAATTGAATTTCCACAGGAGGAATTTCTATGTTTTCAAAACGGAAAACGAAAATTATCTGCACGCTGGGCCCCGCTGTGGACAATGAGGACATGATCCGTACCCTCATTCGCACCGGCATGGATGCAGCCCGCTTTAACTTCTCCCATGGCAGCCACCCGGAGCACTTGCAGCGCCTGAACCTGCTGAAATCCGTCCGGGACACCATGGGCCGCCCGGTGGCCACCATTCTGGACACCAAGGGCCCTGAAATCCGCATTAAGACCTTTGGGGAAAAGTCCATCGCTCTGGAAGCCGGGGACGCCTTTACCCTCACCACCCGGGACGAGGTGGGCGACCAGTCCCATGTCTCCGTCACCTATGCCAACCTCCACCAGGAGCTTCAGAAGGGCCAGGAGGTCCTCATTGACGACGGCCTGGTGGCTCTGCGGGTGGAGGACATTCAGGGGCAGGACATCCACTGCACCGTGGAAAACGGCGGAACACTGTCCGCCAACAAGTCCATCAATATCCCCGGTGTTCACATCCATCTGCCCGCCCTCACCGACAAGGACGTGGCCGACATTCGCTTCGGCGTGGAGAACGACTTTGACTTCATCGCCGCCTCCTTTGTCCGTCGGGCCGCCGATGTGGAGGCAGTGCGCCAGGTGCTCCACGAGTGCGGAGGGGACGATGTGAAGATCATCGCCAAGATCGAAAACCAGGAGGGCGTAGACAACATCGATGAGATCCTGGCCGCCGCCGACGCCATCATGGTGGCCCGTGGCGACCTGGGTGTGGAGATCCCCGCCGCCCGGGTGCCGATCCTTCAGAAGAAGATCATCCGCAAGGGTCTTCAGGCTGGCAAGCCCGTTATCACCGCCACCCAGATGCTGGACTCCATGATGCGCAACCCCCGTCCCACCCGGGCTGAAGTATCCGACGTGGCCAACGCCGTCTTTGACGGCACTAGCTGCGTCATGCTCTCCGGCGAGACCGCCGGTGGCAAATACCCCGTGGAAGCTCTGAGCGCTATGGCCGGCATTGTGGAGGAGGCCGAGCACTCCATCCACTACTGGCGCCAGTTCCAGAAGCAGCGCGTGGTCCCGGCCAGCAACATCAACGACGCCATCACCCACACCTGCTGCCTCACCGCCATGGATCTGGATGCCAAGGCCATTCTGGCCGCCACCAGCTCCGGCCGCACCGCCCGGATGATTTGCCGCTTCCGTCCCGCCTGCCCGGTGGCTGCCCTCACCATGAATGAGAAGGTCCGCCGCCAGCTGAGCATCTCTTGGGGCGTAGTTCCCTTCCTCACCGGCGAGGTTACCTCCACCGACCGGATTTTCTCCCTGTCCGCCGAGGTGGCCCTGAAGGAGGGCCTGGTGAAGAGCGGCGACACGGTGGTCATTACCGCCGGCGTGCCCCTGGGCAAGAGCGGCTCCACCAATCTGATCAAAGCCCAGATTATTGACGAGGACGCCATGTAAGCTCCCCGTTCCCAGTCTCACCCCCACGTTTTTATCGTGTGGCTGCGTCTTTGGCGCGGTCACACGATTTCTTTTTTCCAGGCCCTTATTTTTTTGTTTCATTTGCTCTTGACTTTTTCGCTTTTATGCGTTACACTTCAACGGTACAAAGCAACGAAGCACGTTGCATGAGAGGAATGAACGATATGGGTATCAAACTGGGTATGCTTTTGGTTTTCTTCGCGGTCATGGTTGGCATCGGCCTCTATTGCCGCAAGAACGCCACCGACGTGAACGGCTTTGTCCTGGGCGGACGGTCGGTAGGTCCCTGGCTCACCGCCTTTGCTTACGGCACCTCCTACTTCTCCGCCGTGGTTTTCGTCGGATACGCGGGCCAGTTTGGTTGGAAATATGGCATCGCCGCCACCTGGGCGGGGATCGGCAACGCCCTGCTGGGCTCCCTGCTGGCCTGGGTGGTACTGGGCCGCCGGACCCGGATCATGACCCAGCATCTGGACAGCGCCACTATGCCGGAATTTTTTGGCAAGCGCTTTGGCAGTCCGTCCTTGAAGATCGCCGCCTCAGTGATCATCTTTATCTTCCTCATCCCCTACACCGCCAGCCTCTATAACGGCCTCAGCCGCCTGTTCGGCATGGCCTTCCACATCGACTACTCCATCTGTGTCATCGTCATGGCGGTGCTCACCGGCATTTACGTCATCGCCGGGGGCTACATGGCCACCGCCATCAACGACTTCATTCAGGGCATTATTATGATCGTAGGCATCATCGCCGTCATCGCCGCAGTCCTCAACAGCCAGGGCGGCTTCCTGGCCGCGCTGGAGGGTCTGGCTCAGGTCAGCGATCCCACCGTCTCCGATGTCCCCGGCGTCTTCGCCTCCTTCTTTGGCCCTGATCCGCTGAACCTGCTGGGTGTGGTCATCCTCACCTCTCTGGGTACCTGGGGGCTGCCTCAGATGACCCAAAAATTCTACGCCATCAAAAGTGAGAAGGCTATTGACACCGGCACAGTTATCTCCACCCTCTTTGCCGCCGTGGTGGCCGGTGGGTGCTACTTCCTGGGGGGCTTTGGGCGGCTGTTCAGCGACCAGGTGGACATTGCCGCCAATGGCTATGACTCCGTGGTACCCACCATGCTCTCGGGCCTGCCCGACATTCTGCTGGCCGTGGTGGTCATCCTGGTGCTGTCCGCCTCCATGTCCACCCTGTCCTCCCTGGTCCTCACCTCCAGCTCCACCCTGACTCTGGACCTTTTGAAGGACCACATCGTCAAGGATATGGACCAAAAGCGCCAGGTATTTGTGATGCGCTGCCTCATCGTGGTGTTCATCGCCATTTCTGTGGTTTTGGCCATCGTCCAGTACAAGTCCAACGTCACCTTTATCGCCCAGCTGATGGGCGTCAGCTGGGGCGCGCTGGCCGGAGCTTTCCTGGCCCCCTTCCTTTTTGGACTCTACTGGAAAAAGGCCACTAAGGCAGCCTGCTGGGCCAGCTTTCTGTTCTCCACCGTGGTCATGCTGGCCAACATCGGCCTGAACTCCCTCTTCCCCGCCGTACTTCAATCTCCCATCAACGCAGGCGCCTTCTGCATGGTGGCCGGTCTCATCATCGTCCCGCTGGTATCTCTCTTCACCCCCAAACCCGATGCTAAGATGGTGGAGGAGTCCTTCTCCTGTTTCGACCAGAAGGTACTGGTCCGTCAGAGCCAGGCTCTGGGAGATCCCAACTAACCGACTTTTCAAAACACGAAACCTGTGGTATCCTTGATGGCATACCACAGGTTTCCCCTCATCATAAAAAGGAGCGTTTGGTCCATGATTGTTGATCTTCACACCCATGTGTTTCCTGACAAAATTGCCGCTTCCACAGTAAAGAAGCTGGAGCTGCTCTCTCACACCCAATCCTTCTCCGACGGGTCCGCCGCCGGACTGAAGGCATCCATGGCCCGCGCCGGCGTGGATGCCTCTCTGGTCCTTCCCGTCGCTACCAATCCTCACCAGGTCCCCCATGTGAACGACTCCTCCGCCCGCATGAACGAGCTGGGTCCCGAGACGGGCATCTACTCCCTGGGCTGTATCCACCCGGACTTCGACGGCTACCGGGAAGAGCTCAGCCGCATCGCCTCTTTGGGCCT
>DBFWXD010000432.1:0-3105 GCA_048215895.1 Eubacteriales bacterium | reverse complement strand
GCTGAGTCTGGTGTCTATTCCTGTGGGCATGGCTTTTATGATGGCCATTATGGGCAGCTATGGCAAGGACTATCAGGGGGCGGTGGAGACGACCCAGGCCATGAACGAGACCATTGTGGAGTACATCGGCGGCATTGAGGTCATCAAGGCTTTCAATCAGGGAAAGAACTCCTATGAGAAGTTCTCCTCCCGGGTACGAGCCAATGCTGCCTACTACTACAACTGGATGAAGAAATGCCAGTTTGGAATGGCGCTGGCCTATGCCATCGCTCCCACCACGCTTATTACGGTGCTGCCTGTGGGCTGGATCTTCTACACGGACGGCAGCTTGTCCGCAGAGGTATTTCTCACCACCATCATCCTGTCCATGAGCATTGTGGGACCTCTCATTGCCGCCATGGGCTTTGTGGATAATCTTGCCAAGGTGGGTACCATCGTAGGTTCGGTGGACGAGATCCTCCTGAAGCCGGAGCAGGATCACGGAACACAGCCGGCACAGCTGGGAAGACCGGATATCGCCTTGGATCATGTCTCCTTTGGGTATGCCCAGGACAAGGAGATCCTCCACAACATCTCCCTCACCATTCCGGCCGGCAGCCTCACCGCTTTGGTTGGTCCCTCCGGTTCGGGCAAGTCCACCATTGCCAAGCTCATCGCCGGTTTCTGGGATGTGACCGAGGGCCGCATTACCCTGGGCGGCGTGGAGGAAAGCCGTATCCCGCTGGAACAACTCTATGACCAGGTGGCCTTTGTTTCTCAGGACAATTACCTCTTTGACGATACCATCCGGGAAAATATCCGTATGGGCCGGGTAAATGCCACGGATCAAGAAGTGGAACAAGTCGCCAAAGCCGCCGGATGCGACGGTTTCATCCGCCAGTTGGAGCATGGCTATGACACCCGGGTGGGCGGCGGAGGCGCCCATCTCTCCGGAGGAGAGCGGCAGCGTATCGCCATCGCCCGGGCTATGCTGAAAAACGCCCCCGTGGTGATTCTGGACGAGGCCACCGCCTACATTGATCCGGAGAATGAAGCGGTGGTCCAGCGGGCGGTGGCAAAACTGGTGGAGGGTAAGACGGTCATCGTCATTGCCCACCGCCTGTCCACCATCACCGGCGCAGATCAGATCGTGGTGGTGAAGGATGGAAGCATCGAGGCGCAGGGCAGGCATGAAGACCTGCTGCGCCATTGTCCGTTGTACGCCGATCTGTGGCAGGCTCACATGGGCGCAAAGGAGGGAGAAACGGTATGATCGAGACATTCAGAGGTATCTGGCGGTTTGCCGGTGAGGAACAGCGCAACATCCGGCGCTCGGTGATCGCCTGCTTTTTCAACGCGGTGTTCCATATGTTTGAGATCGCCGCCATTTACTACACCATCCTGGCTCTGCTGGATGGAAAAACCGGCCATGCCACGGCGTGGCAGGCGCTGGGTCTGTTGGCAGTCAGTATTCTGGGCAGCGCCGTGACCAGATATTTCTCCCAGCTTGAGCAGACCCACGCAGGGTACTTCATGGCGGCAAATAAGCGCGTGGCCATCGGGCAGCGGATGAAGTCCGTCCCCATGGGCTACTTCAACGACAACAGCCTGGGAGAGCTCACCGGGGTCTGCACCACTGTACTGGACAATGTGGAGACTGTGGCCCCCATGGTGTTGGTGACCATGCTGGGCGGGATGCTCAACGCTCTGGTCTTTACGGTGATGATCCTGATTTTTGACTGGCGGATCGGTCTCATTGTGGTGGCGGCCACAGCAGTTTATTTGTTCATCACCTCGGCCATGGAGCAAAAATCCGCCGCCCTCGCCCCGCACCGTCAGAAGTCCGAGGCCAAGTTGGTGGAGGCGGTGCTGGAGTATGTGCAGGGCATGAGCGTGGTGAAGTCCTTCAACCTCACCGGACGGGGTGACCGCACCTTGCAGGAAGCACTGGAATACAACTGCCGTAGCAACCTGAACATCGAAAAGATGTTCACCCCTTATATTATGGCGCAGGGGATCGTACTCCAGCTGGGAAGCGTGGCCATGATGCTCTCGGCGGTATGGTTCTATCTTTCCGGGACCATGATCCTGGCCAACGCCCTGATGGTGGTCATCATGTCCTTTCTGGTCTTTGCTCAGATCTCCTCGGCGGGCAGCGGTATGTCCTTGCTGCGTATCGTCAGCAGCTGCATGGCTCATGCCGATGAGACGGACGCTATGCCTCAGCTGGCAGAGACCGGTCGAGCCGGCATGCCTAGGGATCACGGCATTACTTTCGACCATGTTTCGTTCTCTTATGACCAGCGGCCCATCCTGCGGGATGTATCCTTCACCATCCCGGACAGAACCACCACCGCCATCGTGGGCCCCAGCGGCTCCGGGAAAACCACACTGTGTAATCTCATCGCCCGGTTCTGGGATGTGGAGAGCGGCGCCGTCCTTGTGGGCGGTCAGAATGTGAAGGACTATACCCTGGAGGGCCTGATGGATCAGATCTCCATGGTATTCCAGAAGGTCTATCTCTTTGCCGACACGGTGGAAAACAACATCAAGTTTGGATGCCCCAATGCCACCCACGAGGAAGTGGTGGCTGCGGCGAAGAAAGCCTGTTGCCACGACTTCATTCTCACCCTGCCCCAAGGCTATGACACCGTCATCGGCGAGGGTGGTTCCAGTCTTTCCGGCGGCGAGAAGCAGCGCATCTCCATTGCTCGGGCTATCCTGAAGGATGCTCCCATCGTGATTCTGGATGAAGCCACCGCCAATGTAGACCCGGAGAATGAGGACCGACTGCAAAAGGCCATCGAAGCTCTGACCCGGGATAAGACTATCCTGATGATCGCTCACCGGCTGAAGACGGTCCGCAATGCGGATCAGATCCTGGTGCTGGACGGCGGACAGATCGTTCAGCGGGGCACCCACAGCCAGCTCATGGCTCAGGGGGGCTTGTATCAAGCGTTCGTATCCGGCCGTAAAGAGTCCGGCCAGTGGAAGCTCTAAGAGGAGGAACGCCTAAACCATCATGAAAAGAGGAGTGCCGCCACCGGATACATTCCGGTGGCGGCACTCCCTTTCTTTTTACAATGTTAATCAGTCGTCCTCCAACAGTTTGGAGGGCTGAATCTT
>DBFWXD010000431.1:0-2169 GCA_048215895.1 Eubacteriales bacterium | reverse complement strand
CTTGGGCATGGGTGCGGGCGATGCGGGTGTTGGTGAGAACGCCCAGCTCCTCCAGAACGGCCAGGGTGTGGGAGGCCTGGGGGGTGAGGGTGATGGCCACGGAGCCGCCCCGGTGCACCATGCTGTCCTGCTCCGTCAGGTAGAAGCTGAAGTCCAGGTCAGCCTCACAGGTGTTCTCCCGGCGGTCCTGGTCCTCAAAAAGGTAGCGGGTGCCGATGGTGCCCGCGTCGAAATCGGTCAGCACGGCCTGCCACAGCTGCTCCGCCTGGGCGGCGGAGAGGGAGGCAGACTCGTGGCTCTGGGTCTGGATGTCCCAGAGATCGTAGACGTACGCCTCCGTCAGGCTCCAGTCCGCGGACTGGTCAAGTCCATAGCCGGCCCGGACGAAGCTCCGGTCAGAGACCAGCTGATCCAGAGCCCATGTGACGGTGCCCTCCATCCCCTGCTCCGCCCGGTACAGCGGAACGCCGTGGTAGTAGCGGCGGATGCTCTGTCCGTTGGACAGGGTATAGGAGAGGGAGATGTAGAAGGAGTCGTCATAGATGCTATCCTCCCTGGAGCGGGCAGCTACGATGGCCTGGTGGAGGGCGGTGATCTGGGCGACCTGCTCCGGGTCGGTGATCTGGACGCTCCCGCCGAAGCCGTCGCTGGGATAGGTGCTGCCCTCCAGATCCACAGTCACCTGGCTCACCTCGCCGGAGGCGGGGATGTAGTCCTGATAGCCGGTGAGATCCAGCCGGATGCACAGGAACAGGGCGGAGAGCAGCGCCAGCAGGACCAGGCAGCCCGGCCAGGCGGAGAAGACGCGGAAGGACTTGCGCAGCAGCATCTCCGCCAGAAAATAGCCCACTGCAGCCCAGAAGAGGATGGACAGCACCAGGGAGAGCTGGCCGTCTCCGAACAGCACATAGTAGGTAAAGGTGCCGCCGGAGAGACCAGCGCAGACGGCCACCCCGTACTTGAAGATGGGGCGGACCACCCGCACGGAGACCACGTCTCCCGCCGACTCCATCTGGCGGGCGCGGTAGATCAACAGGGCGGCCGCAGACAGGGCCACCCCCACACCGGCGTAGACCGCCACCACGGCGGGCTGGGCAAGCTGATAGGCCCCGCTGTCCGCAGCCTGGGTCCAGGATACAGCACCGCCCAGTTTCTCCAGAGGGGTGAGCCAGGCCACAGCCTGCTGGGTGGTGCCGCTCAGGCCGTTGTAGCCGTAGAGAAACAGGTAGAGCACCGAGTCCATCAGCGCGCTGATGATAGCCGCCAGGCAGTTCAGCACCCCGTAGAAGACAGGCAGGGCCAGCAGATGGCCGGTGAACATGGCACAGAAGACGGCAAAGGAGTAGAAGAAGAGGCAGGAGGCGGACTGGACCAGCAGCCAGATGGCCAGCGCCTTCAGATCCAGACAGTTCCCCACAGCCTCGCCGGCCAGGGTGAGGCCAAAGATGGCGGCGTTGGGCAGCAGCAGGAAGCTGAGCCCGGACAGATAGTTGGTGAAAAACAGAGCCTCCCGCCGCAGGGGCAGGGCGTGCATCATGCAGGCGGAGCGGCTGGCATCCAGATAGCTGAACACCGCCATAGCGGCCAGCAGGCCAAAGATGACGGCCAGCACCGTGCCCAAGTTCAGGGAGTAGCCCACCGAGACCCGGGAAAAATAGTCCAGGCTGTGCGTAAGGTCCTCCAGAGCCCAGTTCTGCCCCCGCTGGATCGTGGTGAGCAGATTGAGGGGCAGGGCAAACAGCCAGATCACCGAGTACAGGGCCCAGATGGGCCAGAAGCGGCTGAGGTTTTTGCGGTAGAGGGTGGAATTAAAGCATGATGTCACGGACCGCATAGTCCTCACCTCCCAGTTCATAGATACAGATCTCCTCCAGCGTCAGAGGCAGGGCCTCCATCAGGATGGGCTGGAACGCGGCGAGCCGGCTTTTGATGACGTCGGAGCTGCCCCGGACGATCAGGGTGTGGATGCGGCCCACCTGGGTGACATGGAGCAGGTCCAGGTCCTCCGGCAGCTTGGGCATCTCCGGCTCCTGAAATACGATCTGCATCTTGACCACGTTGTCCTGAAGATCGGTGAGGGAGCGCTGCAGGAGCACCTTGCCCCGGCTGAGGATGCCCACGTGGTCGCACACGTCTTCCAGTTCCCGCAGATTGTGGGAGGAGACCAGC
>DBFWXD010000430.1:0-1945 GCA_048215895.1 Eubacteriales bacterium | reverse complement strand
GTTCTGCACCGCGGGTGTGATCCTTGTCGTCATCCATCATCTGGCGCAATTCTGCTTCCATCTCGGCAAAGGTTTCCCACCAGTTCTCTGTCCGATCCCGGAAGCACTCCCAGAACTGCGGCAGAGAAATACCCTGCTTGCACCGGTCGATAAACTCTTTGGTGTCATCGTCACCAGGGCGGACTTCCAATGCCTTTTCAAAATATCGCAGAGCCCGGCCCTCCTGATCCAGATAAAAGTAGGAGTAACCCATGGGGAAGTTCCAGTAATAATCGTCCTCGAAGTATTCCTCATGGGGCTTTAGCAGAGCGAGGGCCTTTTTGAGCATTTCTTTGCAAGTTGGCTTATGTGGGTCTGCCAGAATGTTATAGGCACGGGCTAACTCACTGTCCATCTCAGGGGTACGCTCCTCGGCGGGGATGGCCTCCAGCGCATCAATAATTTTATGTTGTTTGCTCTCCTCATGCCACTTCTGGCACTGCTTCAAAATGTCCATATCAGGGTCCTCCTCGTCCTCATCCGGTTTCCAGTCTTTGATCTGCTGGAACACACCGTTCTCATCCCGCTCAAAGGCGCAGGGGGCGGGGGTGTTCAGCAGAGAAATGATGTCGGGATCGTCGTTGCAAATTGTGTTCAGCTTGTAAATCCCGGCATTGTTGGGGTCGTCCATGTACTCATCGCTCTCGTCACCGGCAGTGAAGCGCCAGCCGCTGTCCCAGTTACCGTCTGGAATCTCACGATAGCAGTAACCCACCTTGCGGCCCTCCACCGTGATGCGGTTGGTGGCGATACAGCCATCGGCACCCTCCCAGTCAGCAAGCAGATGTTTCACATCCTCCGCTTTCACATGGTAGTCCCGGTTGCGGCCAGCAGCCTCGTACAGCTCTTTCCGCAGCGCCTCCACATCCCGAGCCATCTCCTGGATCTCCTCGTTATCCATCATCTCGCTGAGGTCGTATTCCAGCGGGGCCTGGACAAAGTCCGCCAGGGCCTTGTTCATGGCGTCATGCTCCTCTGGCGTAGCAGTGATGCGGATACGGCGGGCGGGGGTGTTGTACTCGTCCAGATCCTGAAGGTTTACACTGCCACTGACGCTGCACTCCAGCAGGATGGCGGCCAGGTCGGTGACCACATCAATGGCGAAGTGGAAGTCCATTTCCACGCCATCGGAATGTGTAAACTCCAGGTACTCCACGGTTTGGCGAAAGTCCCAGTTCTGCTTGTCCAGACCGATCTTGGCGAAAATCTCGCTGAGGGGGATCTCCTCCTTTTTCTGATCCTCTAAAAATGCCACAAGGTTCAGACTGTCATCGGAACCGCCAATAAAGTTGCCCCAGTATTTTTTGATATACATTTGTCGTGCCTCCTGTTCTGAATCCAGTCGATCAATGAGCTGATTCAAGTGTTCCAACCACGCAGGAGCGATCTCACCGCTATCCTCGTTCTTCCAAAGATCCATAATCTCACGGATGCCGTCCTCGTCCGGCACCTCGTTTTTGATGTCGGTGAGCTGCCGCAGCAGGAAAGCAAGTGCTTCTTTGGATGCTGTGAAACCGGTGACTTTATCCCATATAGCTTCTTCATGATCGTAGTCCAGCTTGCTGTTATCCTTCCATTGGAAATACAGCTCCGCCAGAGCCATAGCGGTGTTATCATAGAGAAAGTCGATGTCGGAGAGATCTTCTCCCAACATACCTTCCTCTTTCATCAGTTCGATCATCTCACCCAGATCCATTACCAGATGCTCCGGTACATATTCATTTTTGAGGATGTCCAGTACATCCAGCCCTTCGTCACGCTCTAATGCTTTTATGCCCCATGCTCCCATGTCGGCACCTCTCTTTCTTTATTTTGTATCAAGCTTCTATTGTCAATCATAGTTCTCCACCCGAATGATAGGCCGATAAAAGTCATAATCTCCGTTTAGTTCATTGTCCTCCTGCAC
>DBFWXD010000043.1:0-2249 GCA_048215895.1 Eubacteriales bacterium | reverse complement strand
GTCTCCTCTTCAGTGGGCTCCACCGTGTTGCCGTCCTCGTCGGTGGTGGACGCGGCCTTGCCGCTGAGATAGATATAGCGGTAGTCGTAGGTGTCCAGCGTGGAGGCATTCTCCTCATAGTAGGCCTGAATGTCCTCGTCGGTAATGCCCAGGCTGTCGGCGTAGGCGCTCTGGTAACCGTTCACCAGAGCTTCCCGCTCCACACAGGTCTTGAAGGCGGAGGGGGTCATATACTTACCGTACATGGCCTTCAGATAGCCGTCATAGGCATAGCCGTAGGACTCGGCAGCCTTTTTGGTGGAGGAGATGGCCTCATCCACATAGGCCTTGTCATCGTCGGACAGGGTGTAGCCGGCCTCAGAGGCGGCGGTCTCCAGGGCAGAAATCTTCTTCAACTGCTCAATGGTACTGTCCAGGAACTGGTCAAAGTAGCTCTTGGTCTGTTCCTCGTCCGTATACTGGGTTCGGAGATCCTTGCTGGGATCAAAAGCGCCGCCGCTGGTGCTGTATGCCTGATTCATATAATAGGTGAAATAATAGTTGACATCGGTGACGGAGTAATCGCGGCCGCCCACCGTCAGAGCGGTCTTGCCGCGCTGGAAGATGCCGGAGTGCCAGATCAGCAGGGCGGCCACCAGCACGGCAACAATGACGCCGATGACCGTATAGACAACGGCCTTGCGCTTGGCGGCCTGCTGCTCCTGGAGCTCCTTCCTCTCCTTTTGAGTCAGGCCCTGTGTCGGGTCGCTCTGGCGCGATTTCTTTTCTCTGGATGCGCTCATTTGTAGCTTCAGTCCTCTCATAAGTGTCCCCCCGCGGGAGCAGGGGGCCTGGCTATAGACATTCTGACATTATACAGGAAATGCCGCACTCTTTCAAGAGCGAAAACAGGTTTTACACTTTGTTCAAATGCCGGAAATAAGAAAAACCCCACGAAACAGCGTTTCGTGGGGGCCCCGCTCTGGCCGTGCGGATCCATTTAAAACCTGCACAAAGTGGCAGGTGGGTTGCCTCCATGTCGCTTCGTTGCTTCCAACTTCCAGCCGTCCCCCGGAGGGGCGCCGGGAGGCCTGCAGTCCACGCCATGAGGTGGGCATCCCGTTTCAGAGATGTGGGTTTAAATAAAACCCGTCACGCACCGAGCAGGAAAAAATTATGCGTCCGAGCCGTCCTCCTCCGCGAAGAGGGACTCCATAAACTGCTGATACACCAGCTCCAGCTCCTCCTCACTGTCCAGGGTGGAGAGCTGTTCCTCGCCGTCTGCCTCGATCACCTTGAGGATCACCAGGCCGTATTCCTCATCCAGATCCACATCCTCTACAGAGCCGTCCTCTTTCCCCTCCACGGCCGGGAAAAAGGCCATGTAGGTCTGGCCGTTGTACTCTAGTGTGTCCAGATGCTCCAGCTCAAATTCATTGCCGTCCTCATCAGTGACGGTGATGAAATCAGGGCCAAATTCTTCACTCATATTGGGCACCATACCTTCCTTTTCTTCGTCTCTTATTGTAGCCTGTTGCGCCCAAAAATGCAAGAGTGGGATCTGCCAAATTTTTGACGAAGCCTATATTCATCCTTTATTGGAAAGAATTAGGGTGGACAAGCTGGAGGAATATGCTATAATATCAGCAATCGCCGCATGTGATGAGGCGATCCTGCAAGCATACGTGTTCCACCGAAAAACGGAGGTGTCATTTTGGCGTCAACATCCAATCAGGGCCCCAATCCGAACCGGGGCCGGAAGCGGAGGCGGCCGTCCACGGCTGCGGTGGTTGCGGGCACGGTAGGGAAGGTGCTGGGCACCTTCCTCCTGATCTGCGTGATCACGGGGGCTATCCTGCTCTGCTTTGCCGCGGTCTACATCAAGACGGTCATCATCCCGCAGGCCCATCTGGAGGCCAATTTCGTCATGAACCAGACCAGTACGATTTATTATAAGGATTCCACTACGGGGGAATATGTGGAGCACCTGTCCCTCCATGGAACAGAAAACCGCCAACTGGTCGACTTTGAGGAGATCCCAGATAATCTGATCAACGCCACCGTGGCCATCGAGGACGAGACGTTCTGGAAGCACCACGGCGTCAACTGGAAGCGTACCCTCAAGGGGGTGCTGCTCATGTTCACCGGCGGCGATATTCAGGGCGGCTCCACCATCACCCAGCAGCTCATCAAGAATGCCACCCAGTACGACGATGTGACGGTAAAACGGAAGATTCTGGAGATCTTCACCGCCTTGGACTTTGACAAGA
>DBFWXD010000429.1:0-17730 GCA_048215895.1 Eubacteriales bacterium | reverse complement strand
CTGAAGGGCTGCTTGATAGGGACGCTGACGCTCCAGGTAACCCCGCAGCAAGCGGGGGAAGTAGATGTTGGAGACGGAATAAATGAGAGAAATATCAATGGAGCCCTTTTCCGGGTCGGTCAGATCACGGACATGGTCGATGCCGGTGTTCAGCTCCTGCATGGCGGAGAAAATATGTTCCGCAAACACCCGGCCAAACCGGCTGAGCACTACATTGCGCCCCTGGCGTTCAAACAGAGGGGCCCCCAGCTCTAACTCCAGGGAATTTATGGCGCGGCTCAACGTGGGCTGGCTGATGCCCAGCAGCTCAGCGGTACGCTGGTAGTGCTGTGTGCGGGCCAGGATCTCAAAATATTGCAGCTGGTGAAGTGTCATAAGGTGCAGCGGATACGCCGTTCCCCCTCTCCAAAGATTTTCATAGCTATTTCGCTATGAATTGCGAAGGAAAATGCAGTTGTTTTAATGCCTGCGCAGCAGTACCATGATTATAACATATCCAACAAAAAGCGCAAGCAAAGATCTTTTCTTTTTGGGTCTTATATTGAGAAAGCGGGGGAATTTGACATGGAAAAGCGTATTGTTACCATTGGAACCGTAGGAGCAGGATATGCTGCCTATCTGCACGGAAATGGCTATGAAAAGGTGAGTGGCGTCACCGTTCGCCTGAAAACGGTGTGCGACCTGAACCTGGAGCTTGCCCGAAAGGTGCAGGAACGCTATGGGTACGAGCAAGTGGCGCAGGACTATCATGAGCTGCTGGCGGACCCAGAGATCGACGTCATTGACATTGTTCTGCCCCCGTTTCTCCACACCAAGGTTGCCATGGAGGCCATGGAGGCCGGAAAGCATGTGATCTGTGAAAAGCCCTTGACCGGTTATTTTGGCCAGCCCGGCCAGGAAAACATCGGTGCGACGGTGCCCAAAGCCGAGATGTATCGCAAATGCCTGGAAGAGATGGACCGCCTGAAAGAGGTGGTGGAACGCACCGGGAAAAAGTTTATGTATGCGGAAAACTTTGTTTATGCCACACCAGTCCAGAAGGCCGCGGAAATTATTCGCGCCAAAAAGACCAAGCTTCTGTATATGAAGGGCGAAGAAAGTTTAAAGGGCTCCAGCAGTCCTGTGGCAGGCAAGTGGAATAAGACCGGCGGCGGCACACTGATGAGAACCGGCACCCACCCCATGGGCGGTATGCTCTGGCTGAAGCAGCAGGAAGCCGCTGCCCGGGGAGAGACCATCACCATTCAGAGCGTAAGCTGCGACGTGGGATGCGCCACCCACTGCCTCACCGAGGAGGAGCACCGGCACATCTCCGCCCGCCCTGAGGACGTGGAGGACTACGGCGTCATCAGCGTGACCTTCTCCGACGGCACCAAAGCCCTTTGTATTGCCAGCGACACTGCTTTGGGCGGCAGCAGAAACTATATTGACGTGTACGGAAACAATACCGCCCTGAACTGCAACATCACCCCCACCGACCTGCTCAACACGTACTTTTTGGACGAAGACGGCCTGGAGGATGTGAACATTTCGGAGATGCTCCCCTGTAAATTGGGCTGGAATAAGGCATTTGTCAGCGATGAAATGATCCGCGGCTACATCGGCGAGCTGCAGGACTTTGTGGAAACCGTGGCCTATGACCGCGAACCCACCTCGAACTTCACTCTGGCCTATGATACCACCCGAGTGATCTATGCGGCCTATCAATCGGCGGAAGAGGGACGGCGGATCGATTTCTAAGCCGCTCCAAGCACCCGCCTCTCCCCTGCTCTTTTCGGCAGTTGGGGAGCCGCTTTTAAACAAACAAAATACGGCATTGGATTGTTATAAAGGCAATCCAATGCCGTACTTTTTAGGGGCAAAACCACATTCTATTTCTCTTCCGTCCGCAGGCAAGGCACCATCCAAACAGCAGAAATCTTCCGTTACTGGAAGCGATACCCCTGCGCCTGCAGGGAGCAGAGAAAATGCACAAACTGGTCGTGGTGCGGAAAGGACCGGTCCTGATAGCCTTCCACATAGTGGAAGGAGGCAATTTTCTCCTCCGCTCCAACCCAGACGGTACGGGTTTCTGTGGGCTGGTCCGCCTGCTCACACCTTACCGGTATCTTCTGACTGGATAACATGTCCCAGCACTCCTGTTCCATTACCAGTCCACAGAGCCTTCCAGGGCTGCCGCTCTGGCCTCTTCCAAGGTCATGGTCTCGCTGTAATGTCCGCCGCAGCTCACGGCAAATTCACCGATCACCCTACCCTCCGAATCATAGAGAGGAACCGTGAACGTATGGGGACACTTTTCTTTGGGAAGATTGGGAAGCGCATCGATCTCTGCATCCCGGATATAGCCGCTCTCCCCCTGCGTGCCCTGTGCGGACACAAGGTCGGGGGCATACCCCACGTATTCCGCCAGCATTGTGCCGCCATAGCTCTCTCCACTGCTGTTTTTGGGGTATTCCCCGTCCACCAGCGTCTCTTTGGCTATTTTTTGTTCGATGGGACTCAGCAGATCCCAGTTGCCCACTTCATATTCCGTCATTAGATACCACACATCTGCCGTACTGCCTTTGGCGGCAAACTGTTTGTAATAGACCCCGTTGATTTTGCAATAGGCCTCAGGATCATCGTCCGGCAGGAGCGTCCCGCCCCGGGAGATAATCAGCTGCGCATCCCCCCGCAGGGCATTTTGATACTCTTCCGGAATAGGCTGCTCCTCCGGCTCTTCTTCCACGTCTGGTTTGGTTTCCTGCCCCGCCGCAGGCTTCTCCGGCTCCGCGGCAGAGGCGTTCTGACCGCCCTCCTGTCCGGTCTGCTCCTCCAGAAGAGGCTCCGTGGTCTCCTCCTTCGGAAACTCCACCGGGGCATTTCCACTCCCATTCGGCGGCAGCTGCGGCGCAGAGGCAGAGCTGTCAAGCCGGTCTGTCTCATGGGTCGTCTCTTCCGCAACGGCAACTGGGCTCTGAATAGCAAACGCCGCTGCCGAGCCGCAGATTCCAAGCGCCAACAGCACAGCCACGGCAAGCACCTTTTGTTTTCTTGTCACTTTTTTGGCACGCAGCATGTTCAGAAGCCTCCTTTGCAATAATTTTGTGGTGGAAATGGATGCGGTCAGCCCCTCCGGCATCACAGATGCACAGGCCGTTTTCAGCAAAACCCGGCCATAATCCCCCCGCTCCCGGGACGGCCAATTCACCCCCACTCGCTCGTCACAGCTCTCCTCGCTGTACATCACCAGCTTCCGGTTCCACAGATAAATCAGTGGGTTCCACCAATGAATGGCACCGGCCACCATGGCAAGCCAGCGCACCCACAGATCCCCACAGGTAATATGGGTCAGTTCATGGAGCAGGATATACTGCAATTCCTGTTTGGAGCATTCCTGCTTTGGCAGCACGATCACTGGATGCACAAGGCCAGTCGCAAAGGACACGGGCGCAGCAGGGCTGATCCAAAGGTGCACCGGCCTATGCATGCCAAGTTCCTGCTGGCAGGCGTGAAGGACCGCCCGCATCTCTTCCGATGGCTCCTCCAGGCCGTTTTTTTGCAGCATATACCGGAATTTTAAAAACCGGCCGCACTTATAGGCCAGGATTGCCACAGCGCAAATGCCCCACAGCAAAAGTCCCACCTGATGGACCTGGGGCGAAATCACCACCTGTGGCGTATCTGGAAGCACCGTGATAGGAACCGCTCCCGCCACTGCCGCTGTCAGCTTACCATCAGGAAGGGGCGCCGTCGTTCCGGCACTCACCTCTGCTGCCGCCGGCCACAGTCCCCCCAGCCATTGCAGGCACGGTCCCACGGGAATGAGCAGAAACAGCAGCACCAGCTTCATGGCCGCATACTGCCACCGGGCGCCAAATCTGCCCCCGGCCAGCCGTGACAGCAGCCCCCAGAGGAGAAAAACCGCCGAGCCGCTCAGACTCATGAGGAATACATTCTCACTCACGGAGCACCTCCTGTTCAAACCACTGCTTCAGCTCCTCCGCTTCCTTGGGGCTGATCTTCTTTTCTCCATAGAAAGCGGTAAGGAAATCCCGCAGACTGCCGTGATACATGGAGTCGATCACGTTGGCCGCCTCCCTCTGGCGGTATTGCTCCCGGGTCAAGGCTGGCGTGTACAAATTGGACTTTCCCTGCCGTGTCACGGTCAGCAGTCCCTTTTCCACCAGCCGGGCCATAAAGGTGGCAATGGTCTGTCCCTTCCAGCCCTTGTGGGCAAATACCTCCTGCAAATAGCCGGTGGTCACCGGAGCAGTCGTCTCCCAGATAACCTGCATAATTTCCATCTCCGACTGAGAAAGGCTCTGAAATTCTTCCATCTGACATTCCTCCATCCACTACAAGCTTGTAGTATATTCTAAATGTACTACATGCTTGTAGTATTGTCAAGAGGATTTTGCCGCATGAAAAAAGAGCGTTTGACGGTCCAAACCAGTCAAACGCTCTTTTTCTCTTATCTGCCGTCCGGCTTATCGCGCAAACGACGCAACCATGTCTGTGGCCACTTCCACAATGTGGTCGGCACAAAGCCCAAATTCCTTCAGCAGCTGGGCTCCCGGACCGGAACAGCCAAACACATCGTTTACCCCGATGCGCCGCACCGGTGTGGGCAGCTGCTCGCCCAGCAGGGAGCATACCGCCTCACCCAGGCCGCCAATGACGGAGTGCTCTTCGCATGTAATGACCTTTCCGCACTCCCGGGCTGCCTGCAGCACCAGCTCCTCATCCAGGGGCTTGATGGTACACAGGTTGATCACTCTGGCGTGAATTCCAAACCGCTTCAGCTCCTCGGCCGCCTGGAGCGCCTCATAGGTCATCAGGCCCGTTGCAATCAGGGCCAGGTCAGACCCCTGCGTCAGCACTTCGCCCTTTCCAATTTGGAATTGGAACTTCTCTTCCTCATGAAACACCGGAACGGGCAGCCGGCCAAAGCGCATATAGACGGGTCCTTTGTGCTCATAGGCCGCTTTCACCGCCGCTCTGGCCTCCACATCGTCGGAGGGGCACATCACCACCATGCCGGGGATGGTGCGCATAAGGGCGAAATCTTCACAGCACTGGTGAGAAGCGCCGTCCTCTCCCACGGAGACACCGCCGTGGGTGGCGCCAATCTTTACATTGAGCTGGGGATAACCGATGGAATTGCGAACCTGCTCAAAGGCTCTGCCCGCGGCAAACATCGCAAAGCTGGAGACAAAGGGAACCATTCCCATGGCGGCGGCACCGGCCGCGGCGCCCATCATATCAGCTTCTGCAATGCCGCAGTCAAAGTGGCGCTCGGGGAAGGCCTTTTTGAACAGAACTGTCTTGGTAGCTTCCGACAGGTCTGCGTCAAACACCACCACATCGGGGTGCTCCTTTCCCAGCTCGACCAGAGCGGCTCCGTAGCCATCTCGGGTGGCAAGTTTCCGTTCCATGTTAATTTCCCTCCAATCTGGCCATCTGTTCCTGAAGCGCTTCCATGGCCCGGGCATACTCCTCATCGTTGGGGGCTTTCCCGTGCCAGGAGGCCTGATCCTCCATAAAGGGCACGCCCTTGCCCTTGACGGTGGACATGATGATGCAGAAGGGAACCCCCTGAACACTGCGTGCCCGGGTAAAGGCATGTTCCATCTGATCAAAGTCATGGCCGTCAATTTCCTGAACCTCAAATCCAAAGGCCTTGAGCTTGTCGGGAATGGGATAGGGGCTCATTACCTGTTCCACGGGCCCGTCGATCTGAAGATGGTTGTTGTCAATGATGACGCACAGGTTATCCAGCTTATAGTGGTGGGCAAACATAAATGCCTCCCAGGGCTGGCCCTCCTGAATCTCACCGTCTCCCAGCAGGGCGTAGACCCGCAGGGATTTGTGCTGCTGCTTTGCCATCAGCGCCATGCCCGCAGCGGCGGAAATGCCCTGTCCCAGAGAGCCGGTGGACATGTCCACTCCGGGGGTCAGGTTCATGTTGGGGTGGCCCTGGAGATGGCTGCCGATCTGGCGCAGGGTCTTCAGGTCGTCCCAGGGGAAAAATCCCCGGGCAGCCAGAGCGGCGTACAGGCCGGGGGCAGTATGCCCTTTGGAGAGCACAAAGCGGTCCCGGTCCTCCCAGTCCGGCCGGGTGGGATCGATGTTCAGCTCTTTAAAATAGAGGTATGTAAACAGGTCGGCGGCGGACAGACTGCCGCCCGGATGGCCCGACCGGGCCGCGTGGGTGGCCTCCAGGATTCCCATACGCACCCGGCAGGCGGTGCGCATCAGACGATTTTTTTCTTCGGGTTTCATCGTCGATTCCCTCCTCTCAGGTTCTGATAGAATCCGACCGCCCGAAAGGGGCGGTCGGATCATGAAATACTATTTCGAAACAGAAGACAGTTTCAGCGGACAAACCGCCGCCGGGCCGGTCTTACCGCCCATACTTCCCGTCCAAAACCGTGTTCAGCGAGCAGATCGCGCACTTCTCTTTGGCCGGATGGGACGTTCCGCAGACCGGACAGGTGACCATATCCCGCTGGGCCGCAAACAGCTCCACATGCTTGCACTCGGGGCAGGCATAGATGTCCACATGGAAGCGGTCGGTGAACAGGGCGCTGCCCATGGCATAGGAGGACTCCTTCAATTCCAGCTCTGTGCCGCAGACCGTGCACAGCTTTTTATCCGTAGCAGTCTGATTCATCATAATGATCCTTTCCGATCCAGCAATGGATGTTGTTAAGCGTTGTGAGACTTGGCGTGGCTGGGGGCAACGTACTGGCCGTTCTCCTTCTTGACCAGCTTGCCTTCCTTGACCAGGTCATTGGGGCTGTAAATGTCGTTGATGTTCCAGCAGCCGGGAGTGGGCACCACGATGTTCTCCATGGGGATCTCCACCAGGAAGGGCTTGCCGGCCTTGTTGGCCTCCAGAGCCTTCTCCAGGGCGGCGGGCAGCTCCTCGGCGGAGGAAATGCACACGGAATCCACACCGTAGTCCTTGGCCACGCCAGCCCAGCTGGGGGTGTAGCGCTCGCCCTGAGCGTCATAGAACACGGTACCGAACTTAGTCTGATAGTTGGCGTTCTCCAGGCCGGCGATGGTGCCGAAGGCAGCGTTGTTCATTACCACCCAGGTGCAGGCGATGCCCTTCTCCACGGCGGTAGCCAGGACGGAGGGGTTAATGCCGAAGCCGCCGTCGCCGGTGAGGTTCCAGACCATCCGGTCGGGAGCAGCCAGCTTGCCGCCCAGAACAGCGGAGGGACCAAAGCCCATGGTGGCCAGGCCGGAGGAGTGGTGGATGGTGCCGGGGATGGTAATGTCAAACTCCTGGGCCACGCCGTTCTTGTTCCAGCCCACATCGGTGAAGAGGATGGTATCCTCGGGGATGGCGGCCTTCACGTCCCGCAGGATGCGCTGAGGAGTCATGGGGAAGCGAGGATCGTTGGAGATGGCCTCGTTGGACTTCTTGAAGTCCGCCTTGGCCTTGGCGATCTGCGCGCGCAGCTCGGGGTTGCTGCGGCCCTTGGGGCAGATCTTCTTGACCGCTTCCAGGATCTGCTTCAGGCCGATCTTCAGATCGCCCACAGCGCCGATCTCCACGGGGTAGTTGCGGCCGATCTCGTTGGGGTCGATGTCGATCTGCAGGAAGATGGTCTTGTCGGGATCAAAGGTAACGCCCTGATACCAGCTGGAGCTGTCGGCCTCGCCGAAGCGGGTGCCCAGGCCCAGGATCACGTCGGCCTGGGTGGTCAGGGAGTGGGTAAACTCCAGACCCCAGAAGCCGGTCTGGCCGATCATCAGGGGGTGCAGGTCGGACATGCAGCCCTGGCCGGCCAGGGTGCGGGACACGGGGATGTCCAGGTACTCCGCCAGAGCGGTCAGCTCCTCGGAAGCCTGGGAGAGCAGAATGCCGCCGCCGGCGTGGAGGACGGGGTTCTTGGCCTCCACCAGCTTCTTGGCAATGGCTTTGGCGGCCTCGGGATCGATGGCGGGACGGGCGGTCACATGGCTGTCCTTGTAAGTACGGTCCCACAGCTCCTCATCCATCTCACGGGAGAACATGTCCATGGGGATGTCTACCAGGACAGGGCCGGGACGGCCGGACTCGGCCAGACGGAAGGCGCGGTCCAGAATGTTGGGCAGGGCCTCCACATCGTCCACGCGCCAGCAGCGCTTGCAAACAGGCTCCAGCAGCTTGTACTGGTCGCCGTCGGCGTGCATCTGGACCTCCTGGTGGGGATGACGGCCGAAGTAGTAGCTGGGCACGTCGCCGGCAATGACAACCATGGGGATGGAGTCCAGGGAGGCGTTGGCCACGCCGGTAATCACGTTGGTCAGGCCCGGGCCCAGGTGACACATGACCACAGAGGCCTTGTGAGTCACGCGGGCGTAGCCATCGGCGGCGGTGGAGGCAATGGCCTCGTGGCGGGTGCCGATGTAGCGCAGCTTCTTGCTTCTGGACAGGGCGTCCAGCATACCGATGACGGTATGGCCGCACAGACCGAACAGCTCGGTCACACCACGGCGCTCCAGATAATCTACAATCAAATCAGAAACGAGTTTCTTGCTCATCGTAAACGTCCTCCTAAACTTCTTATTTCTTCTGCTGCGCAATCTCGTTGAGCTTATCTGCCACGGCACCGTAGCCGGAGAAGAAGCTGCACAGCAGCGGCGTCTTCACATCCTTCAGATCCGGCAGAAGGGCACGCATGGAAACCTGGGCCATGACAATGGCATCGTAGCCCATCTTGTCCAGCTCCCGGATGTTTTCCATCAAAATCCGGTTGTGCTCCTCGGGGTGACCGGCCTGGAGGGCATCCCAGGCGGGGTTCTGGAGATACTGGGTGCACTCCATCTTCTTGCCCTGCTTGGCTCCCTCGGCCTCAATGAGGCGCTGGCTGGGGCCCAGAGTGGTCTCCACGGTGGCAATCAGGGCGATCTTGGTGCCCAGACGGACCGCCTCCTGAGCCATGGGCAGGTCCACCTTCATCACCGGGATGTTGACTTCCTTGGCGTAGATGTCGGCCACCTCGCCCACAGTGGAGCAGGAGTTGACAATCAGGTCGGCCCCGGAGATCTCCGCCGCCTTGGCGTACAGGGTCATCCGGTCAATCACCGCCTGGGTGGGGCCTCCGTTGGCGCGCACGTCGGACAGCAGGGTGCTGTCGGTAATAAACTCCACCCGGACGCCGGGAACGCGCTCCTTCAGAAAGGCGATGGTATCTTCGCGCTTGGCAAAGCTGGTCTGCAAAATACAAACATGAGGTGCTGCCATATTCATTTCCTCCTGAACAAAATCTACCTTAAGTATATCAATGTTGCTTGCGGGCCACCAGAGCCTTGGCCTTGGCCACGATGGAATCTACATCCATACCGTGATCCCGGTAGATCAGCTCCGGATCGCCGGACTCGCCGAAGCGGTCCTGAATACCCACAATCTCCATGGGCACCGGGCAATTCTTTACCACGACCTCGGAAACCGCGCTGCCCAGGCCGCCGAAGATGGTGTGGTCCTCGATGGTCATAATGGCGCCGCTCTCCTGGGCTGCCTTGATGACGGCCTCGTTGTCCAGGGGCTTAATGGTGGCCATATCCAGCACCTTGACCCCAATGCCCTGCTCCTTCAGAATCTGGGCGGCATCCACAGCCTTCTTCAGCAGGATACCGGAGACGATCATGGTCATATCACTGCCGTAGTCCACCACGGTGTTGGCCTTGCCCCACTCAAAGTGATAGGTGGCGGGGTCGTAGAGGTCGGCCACAGGGTTACGGTGCAGACGGACATACAGAGGGCCGGTAAAGTCCACAGCGGCGTGGGCCAGGGCCCGGGCTGCCACGGCATCGGCGGGCTGAACCACCGTCATGTTGGGGAAGGCACGCATGATGGCCACGTCCTCAATGGCGGCATGGGTAGCGCCGTCGCCGCCCACCTGAAGGCCGGCGTGGGTACCGATGATGGTAACATTCAGGTTGGGGTAGCACACGAAGGTGCGCACCTGCTCGCAGGCTCTCATGGAGGCAAACACGGCAAAGGTGGCCAGGAATACCTTGTTCCCACAGGCCGCCAGACCGGCGGAGGCGCCTACCAGGTTCTGCTCGGCAATGCCGAAGGAGAACTCCCGCTCGGGGAACAGCTTTCCAAACTTCTCCAGTCCACAGGTTTTGGTATCCGCATTGCAGACCACAAAGTTTTCGTTGGTCTTTGCAATTTCAATCAGCTCCTGGCCAAAGGCCATACGGGTTGCTAATGTCTTAGCCATTACACAACGCCCCCTTCCTTAATTTCAGCAATGGCCTTAACCATCTGCTCGTCATCGGGCGGAGCACCGTGCCAAGCACAGTCATCCTCCATGAAGGAGACGCCCTTGCCCTTGACGGTACGCATCAGAATCGCGGTGGGATGACGCATGGTCTTGGCCGTGTGCAGGGCGGTCAGCACGTCCTTCATGTTGTGGCCGTTGACCTCCACCACATTCCAGCCAAAGGAGCGCCACTTGTCCGCCAGCGGCTCCACAGTCATAATATCATTGACCCAGCCGTTGATCTGAACGCCGTTGCAGTCCACAATGGCAATCAGGTTCTTCAGGTCGTGGTGGTTGGCCGCCATAGCCGCCTCCCAAACCATGCCCTCCTGAATCTCGCCGTCACCCAGCATGACGTAGGTCATGTAATCCTTGTGGTGCAGCTTGGCGGACAGGGCCATGCCAACGCCCACGGACAGGCCGTTGCCCAGGGAGCCGGCGGTCATGTCCACACCAGGGGTCTTGTTCATATCCGGGTGGCCCTGCAGAATGGAGTGGTACTGACGCAGGGTATTCAGCAAAGCGGGATCGAAGTAACCCCGCCGCGCCAGGGCCGCGTACATGACCGGGCAGGAGTGGCCTTTGGAAAGAATAAAGCGGTCCCGGTCCTCCCAACGGGGATTCTGAGGATCAATGTTCATCACGTGGAAGTAAAGTGCGGTGACCATCTCTACCGCGGACAGGGAGCCGCCGGGATGTCCCGCCTTGGCTGCGTGAATCATGGAAATGATATCCTGACGGATTTGTACGGCTTGCTCTTCCAGCCGCTCCACATCACGCTGTGTGAAGTAATTGTGATTCACTAAAATCATTCCTTTCATAGGCTTGGCGGAAATCTTATGTACCGCTTTCCTTTTCTGTGACAAGCTTACGTCCAAACGCCCGTAAAGTCCAATTCTTGTTCATGACACTTATTATTAGAAAAAGTGATAACTCATCCCATCAACCTCTTGACAAGGGGGAAAAGTGGGGTCATAGTAGGGATGCACCCAGTCCTGTTCGGAAAACGCAAGGGACTGCGAATTTTGCGCCGCGCCATTTTGCACAAATGGGCAATTGTACTTTTGGTTATTTCGTCAAATTCTGTTTGGAGCGATTTTGATATGGATCTCTATACCATGAAATATGTTCTGGCCGTTGCGGACATGGGGAATTTTTCCCTGGCGGCACAAAGCTGCCATGTGGGCCAGCCCGCCCTGTCCCAGCAGGTGGCAAAGCTGGAAAAGGAGCTTGGCGTCACGCTGTTTTACCGCAACGCCAGGGGCGCCGTGCTGACGGAGGCCGGCCGGGAGTTTGTCCTGCGTGCCCGGGAAATCCTCCAGAAGGCCCAGACCCTGCAGGAGGAGATGGCCTTTTATGCCGGGCTGCACAAAGGTACGCTCTCCCTTGGCATCATCACCAGCCTGCAGTGCATCAATTTCGGCGGAATGCTGTCCGCATTTTGCTGCAGCTACCCGGACATTTCCGTCAACATTGTGCAGGACGGCACCTACAATCTGATGGACCTGCTGGTGGAGCGGAAAATCGACCTGGGCTTTTTGAACCGCCCCACGGGCGGCGTCCCATCCAGCCTGGAATTTATCAAGCTGGGGGAAGACCGCTATTCCCTGGCCGTGTCCCGGCTGCACCCGCTGGCCAAGCGAAAGATTGTCAGCCTGTCCGAGCTGAAAGAGGAGCACTTTATCTTTCACCAGGCCGGCCAGGTCGCCGCGCAGCTGTGTCTGGACGCCTGCCATCTGGCCGGCTTTGAGCCAAACATCGTCTGCCGCTCCAGCAATCCCACCACGGGTCTTTATATGGTGCAGGGCGGATTGGGCATTGCGTTTCTGCCCACGGAGGAATTCCAGTCCCACGCCGTGGACGGTGTGGTGGAGGTAAAATTGCAGGAGCCCATCATCAAAGAGGTGGGCATGGCCTGGCGGCGGGACGCTGACTCGCCCCTTCTCAAGGAGGCCACCCTGTTTTGTAAAAAATGGGTGTATTAACCTCGTCCCGTTTTGTCTTGCAGCACCCCCTGGTGCAGGTTCTGCTCCCTGCACCAGGGGGATTTTCACTTTATCCGCGGGGAAACTTCTCCCGGAATGCCGCTTTTGCGCCGGGCAAGAAAATTTATTTGCCGCCCCGCCGGTTTGACAGATTTGCCCTGGGTACATTGTTATATAGGTGAAAGGGGGAACTGCCATGGATGAGCAACGGGCTGAATACCTGGTGAATCAATACAGCGACACCATCCTTCGCCTGGGGTACAGCTGGCTGGGAGATCTGGACGACGCCATGGACATCTGCCAGGAAGTGCTGCTGAAGCTGATGACGGACGAACGCACCTTCCCGGACCGGGGGCAGGAGCGGGCCTGGGTCATACGCCTTGCCATTAACCAATGCAAAAACTGGAAGAAGAGCGCCTGGTTTCGTCACCGGGCGCCGCTGGAGGAGGGGCTCCATCTGGCGGTGGAAGCGCCGGAACCGGACGACCATTCTCTTCTGGAGCAAATCCGCCGCCTGCCCGCCAAATACCGGCAAGTACTTTATCTGCGCTACTACGAGGGCTATGGGGTACAGGAAATTGCCCGCCTGCTAGGCCGCAGTCCCGCACTGGTCAGCACTCACCTGGCCCGGGCAAGGATCAAATTACGGGAGCAACTGGAGGGAACTTGCTATGAAGTATGAACAATACCGAACCGAACTGGAACAAATCCGGCTGACCAAGGAGAGCAAAGCGGCCCTAATCCACGCTCTGAGCGCCAAACAGGCCCCGCAGGCCTCCCCCAGGCCCCGCCGCTTAAACCGCCTGACCCTGATTGCCGCCGCCGTGGCCGGGGTTCTGGTGATCTCCGCAGGGGCGGCGGCGGTGGTCTCTCCGGTGGTGCGCAGCTACTTCGGCAACAGCATCGGATATCAGCAGAGCGCAGTGGAGCTGGGCGAATCCATCACCAAAAACGGCTGGACCATGACGCTGACTGACTGCGCGGCGGACGACTACACCGTCTATGTGGGCGTGACCCTCACCGCGCCGGAGGGTACGGTGCTGGACAATGAGAGAGGCTATCTCTTTGAAGACTGGTTCTCCCCCGACTTCCCCGAGCTGGATGTGGCCGGTTCGGGCGGCTATATGCAGGTGGAGGACGAAAATCCCGCGGACAATCAGATCAGCTTTATCTTTACCACCAATCTATATTACAATAACGGGAACCAGCCTCTGAACGGACAGCTTATGGAGCTTTCGTTGGGCAAGCTCTATCACAATACCGTTTGGAATGAAACCGAAAAGTGCTGGGAACGGGCTTATGACTGTGAGGAAGACTGGACCTTCCGCACGACGATGAACTATTCTGACCACATTATCCGGCTGGAACCCAATCTGCCGGTCCACACCCTGGAGGTGGACGCAATGATCACGGAAGTGGTCGTCTCTCCCCTCACCGTCTATATACAGATTGAGGGCGACGCCCTCAAGGGCCACCACGATTGGGTCGCCAAAAACGCGCCGGACGGTTTCTTCGGCTGTGTGGAATATCAGGAGGTCACCCTCTACACCAAAGACGGGACCGCCATTCCCATGACAAGCGGTACTGCAGGCAGCGGGTGCAGCGGCGGCACCGATCCCACCGAGGACGGTTGGATTCGCCTGGTGCGCCGCCCGGACACCCCTCTGGATGTGGAGGCGCTGGAGTCGATCTCCATCTGCGGGGTAACCATTCCCCTGTGATCTTCCGGGCAGTATGAAATTTTGCAATCAGAAAGCCGCTGAAATCAGACGATTTCAGCGGCTTTCCCTCCGGGATTCGGTTCTCCCAAGCCTTTCAACACAAAAACGGACGGCGAGAACCAAGTCTCGCCGTCCGCGTTTCGTTTCGAACGGATTGTGGGGAAAGAGGAAGCTTAGAAGCTCTCCATGAACTTCATCAGGATGGTGGCAACCTCGGCCCGGGTGGCATAATCGGTGGGGGCCAGGGTATTCTCGCCCTTGCTGGAGATGAGGCCGGCGTTGACCGCCCAGTTCATTCCGTCCAGAGCCCAGGAGGAGATGCTGTCATAGTCGGCGTAGCTCTTCAGGTCCACGCCCTTGTCCTCCGCCTTGTACTCCTTCATCTTGGCGTAGTTGTTGAGAATCAGAGCCAGCTGCTCACGAGTCAAAGCGTCTTCGGGAGCGAACGCGTTCTCGCTGACGCCGTTGATGATGCCCTTCTCATTGACCCAGGCCACAGCCTTGGCATACCAGGCATCGGCGGCCACGTCGGCAAAGGCGGGCGTACCGGCCTCGGGCTTACCCTCCATGGTGTAGAGCATCTGGGCGATCATGCCGCGGGTCAGGGATTCGTTGGGGCCGAAGGTATCCTGGCTGACGCCGGACATGATGCCCTTCTCGGTGACATAGTTCACGGCGTTGAAATACCAGCTGTCAGTGGCCACGTCCTTGAAGGTGCTCTTGGGGGCCTTGGCCAGCAGGTAGTCGATCATCTCCAGGCCCTTCTCATGGGCGCGCTTTGCCATATCCATGCCCACTTCGGTGGTGTCCTTGGGGTCCATGGCGGCAAACTCCTGGTTCAGCTGCTGCTGCAGAGCGTCCATCTGATCCAGAACATACTGCTTATCGGTCTCGCTGACGGGCTGGCCGGTGATCTGCTCGGCATACTTGATGTAGCCGCCCAGTCCCTCAAAGGTGAAGTAGTAGGAATCTCTCCAGTTTTCAGGGTAAACCACATACTTGCCGCCGTCCCGGGTGGTCCAGGTGCAGAAGCTGTCGGGCTTCTCAGAGGTCTTGGTCACGGTGGCGGTGGACACCTGATAGCCCTCATACTGATCGGTCAGCAGCATGGGATAGTAGGGCACAAACACGTTGTTGGACATGTTGCCAACGCCGACCCAGCCCACCGTGCCGGTCTCCACGGGACGGTCCTCAAACAGCTGGAAGATCTCGATCTCCTGATTGCTCTCCTTGCCCACGGAGCTCAGCTTGTAGAAGTTGAAGATGTCGTTCTTGTCCAGCTTGCGGTCGGCCTCGATGTTGGTGTACAGTGGGACGAGCTTGCCGTCTTTCACGTTGGAAATGGTGAAAATCTCGTTGTTGGCGTTGAGATACTCAGAGTCAACCTGGCCATACTTCCCGGGGTTCAGGAACTTCAGGCCGTCGGGCATACGGGCGTTGCCGGAGCTGTTGTTGGCATAGGAGGCCTTGAAGTCGATGATGTTCTCCGCCTCGTTGCCCTGGAAGGTACCGGCCTGCTTGGCCACCTCAATGAGCTTATCGGAGGCAATTACGTTCTCGGTATCGTCCAGATCGATCTCGCCGATGATGGCAATGTTCGGCTCGATGAAGATCATGTCGTTGTTCAGCTTGATGGCCACATACTGGGTGCCGGAGCAGTTCTCAATGTACCAGGCCTCGTTCTGGTCGCAGACAAACAAGCCGGACTCGAAGAACGCGCCGTAGGTATCATAGATTTCGCACAGCAGCTCCACGCCCTCCCGGGCTGTGGCGGCCTCGGCCAGAAGAATGGTGGGGATGTCGGTCTCCTCGATGCCGCCGCCCTTTTCGCCGGTCTTCACCAGGGGATCGACTGCCTTCACGGCGTCATTGCCGTGAATGGTCTCGGTGGCGGACACGGATACGCCCTTCTCATTGGTGCCGAACTCCGTGTAGGAGTAGTGGAAGTCCTCGGGGTTTCCGGTGTTCACCTTCTCGCCGCACTCGGGGCAGGTTCCGTCGTAAAATACGTCGTTGGTAAAGTGTGTAAAGCGATAGCTGTCATGGGTGAAGGTCCACTCCATCGCACCATAGGTAGAACAGCTGACGTAGGTGTCGCCCGCTTTCCACTTTCCCGCTTCTGTAATCATCCACAGCTTGTTCATGTCCGCACCGTAGTCCTCTGTGCGGGCCACGAAGGGCGTGCCCTCCTCAACCAGGTTGCCGCCCACATAGATTGTGGTACAGGCCGATGCGCCGATGGCTGCGGTCACCGTCAAAGCAGCGGTAACCAGTGCTGCGGTCAGAAGTTTTCTGAATCGTTTCATGATGAGCCCCTTTCTTTTTTTCCAATGTAAAGTCCGCCGTGGATTCGGTCGATACCCCCCCAGGCATCTCTCGTCCAATCCAGTACAGCGGAATTTCTATCTAATTATACTATATCTTCCAGTTTTATACAACTCATTTTTGTTTAAATTGTCTTTATCTCCCAACCCGCTCCACCTAAGAGCACAACCCGCTCCATTTCTGTGTCACCATTTGCCCTTCTGGCATCTCTAACAAGTAAAGAGACTATTTTGACAGGAGGAAGCTCTATGCGTATGTTAAGACTCTTTCCCTCCCTGCTTTTGGCCGCTCTTCTTGCCGTGGGCTGCGCTTCATCCAACCAGCAAACCCTTTCCGACGAAGAAATTTTGGAACAGGTCGCCCCCTATCTGGAGCAGCTGGTCTATCAGGACCCGGAAGTTTATTCCTCCACGGACGAGTTCCTGCTGGCCAATCTCGGCCTTGACAGTACCGCGGTGGAATCCGCTGTTTTGTATATGGGGGCTCCAAACCAGAACACCGGATATTTTCTAATGCTGACTCCCACAGAAGACGCGGATTTGGAAGCAATTCAAACCCGGCTGGAGGAAACCGGGGAATCCATGGCCAAAACCGCCCAAATGGGGTATACCCAGGGCTACGCCGGATACTCCGTCCTGCAGACCCAGGGCCGGTTTTTTCTGGTGATGCAGGCAGATGCCGACCGCTATCATGAGCTTGTGCAGCTGCTGTCGGAGCTGTAAGGCATCGTTTCTCCCCCGTCTTCTGTATGCACGTCCGCCAAGGGAGCTTTGCCCATCCGCCGCTGAAATCGCTGGATTTCAGCGGCTTTCTTTTTCCCCTGCCCTTTCTTGTGGTCAGTATGACAAAAAAAGAAAAAATTTTTCTCCAATCCGTCACATTTTCATTTTCTGAATCGTGTTTATAATGTAAGTGTCCAAGAGATTTTCCGTCCCGGCACATGGGCAGCCACGTTCTCTGAAACGTTCCCCATGGCTGCCGCGTACCTAATATAACTCTGCCGGATTGGAAGCGGTAATTGGAGGACCAAGTATGAAACAACGCATCCCCTATCTGGATTTGTTGCGGTGTCTGGCCATGTTCTTTGTCATCGTCCTGCACTGCATGACACCCATTATCACCGATCCGGGCTTTTATTCCTGCACCACCTGGTATCTGTGCCTTCTGGTTAACCCCCTGAGCCGGACCGGGGTGCCGCTGTTTTTCATGATCAGCGGGTACCTATTGCTCAGTCGCTCCAGCACAGAGCACCTGTCCCAATTCTACCGGCATAACCTTCCCAAGCTGCTGGTCCCCTTAGCGGCGTGGAATCTCATCTATTATGGGCTGGAGCTGAGGCGCACACAGGCCTCTTTTCACCTCCAGGACTTTTTGAACCGGGTTTTCAAGCAGGGCGTCAGCTACCATATGTGGTTTATCTATGTGCTGCTGGGCATTTATCTTCTC
>DBFWXD010000428.1:0-6807 GCA_048215895.1 Eubacteriales bacterium | reverse complement strand
ATAGCCTTCATGGTGATGGCCTCCAGCGCCTCGGGAATGGTGGGATCAATCTCCCGGGGGGAGAGGGGGATGGAGTTGATGTGCTGGATGGCCACCGCCACAGGGGTGTCTCCCTCAAAGGGCAGACGACCGGTAATCATCTCATAGAGCACCACACCGGCGGAATAGAGGTCGGAGCGCTCATCAATGTGGCTGCCCCGGGCCTGCTCGGGCGAAATGTAGTGCACGGACCCCAGCGCCTCCTGGGTGAGGGTACTGTGTCCTCCGGAGGCCACCCGGGCGATGCCGAAATCGGCCACCTTCACCGTACCGTCCCGGAGCACCATGATGTTGTGGGGCTTGATGTCCCGGTGGATGATGCCCCGGCTGTGGGCATGGCCCAGCGCCTTGATGATCTGGGTGATAAAGTACAGGGCCTCCCGCCAGTTGAGCTTGTTGCCCTTTTTCTGCATGTACTGCTTGAGGTTGATGCCGTCAATGAGCTCCATGACGATATATTCCAGCTCAGAGGAGCGGCTCACATCATACACAGCCACAATATTGGGGTGGGACAGCATGGCGACGGCCTGTGACTCATCGTGGAAACGGCGGCGGAACTCGGCGTCCTGGGCCAGATCCTCCCGCAGAATTTTAATGGCCACCAGGCGGTTGAGACGGTGGCACCGAGCCTTATAGACCCTGGCCATGCCGCCGGTTCCCACCGGCTCCAATATCTCATAACGGTTATCGAGTAATTTACCGATATAGGGATCCATGGTAAATATCCTCCTTCATACTTCGCTCCGGAACGGCTTACCGGGAAACCAGCACCGCCGTCACATTGTCCGGCGCGCCCCGGTTCAGGGCAATTTCCAACAGGCGCTGGCAGCAGTTCTCTGCTTCCCCGCCGTGGATCACCTCATAGAGCATCTCCTGCTCCCCCACTACGTTGCTCAGCCCGTCGCTGCACAGCAGCAGGTAGTCCCCCGGGACCATCTCCTTGCGGAAGCAGTCGGCCATCAGCACCGGCTCTGCCCCCAACGCCCGGGTAATGAGGTTTTTATGGGGATGGGTCCGGGCCTGTTCCCGGGTAAGCTCTCCCCGCTCCACCAGATCCTCCACCAGGGAGTGGTCCCGGGTGATGAGGACGATACCGTCTTGGTTAATATGATAGGCCCGGCTGTCTCCCTCGTTGAGAATCACGGCCTCCCGCTCTCCCACCAGGGCGGCCACCAGAGTGGTGCCCATGCCGGTGCAGTCCTCTTCCCGAATGGAACGCTGGAAGATTTCCTTGTTTGCCAGGGCTGCCGCCCACTGCATACGTTCCTCTTCCCGGGCGTCTCCCGTCCGGTTCAAAAACTCCTTCATAAACAGCTCCACGGCCATGGTACTGGCTACGTTGCCCGCACGGGCTCCGCCCATTCCATCGCACACCAGAGCGATGATCCGGCCATCTTCAAGCTGCCGGGTGTCGTACGCATCCTGATTTTGGCTGCGCACGGCTCCCCGGTGGGTAATCCCCCATACCTGCATTGCCGTTCAACCTCATTTCCTCCGGAACTCCGGACTGTTTCTCTCTTATTGCCCCTTCATGGCCTTGCGCCGCAGCTGGCCGCAGGAGGCGTCGATGTCGCCCCCCAGCTTGCGCCGGACGGTGACGGTAATCCCATGGCTCTCCAACCGCTTCTGAAAGGCTGCCACCCGGCGGCTGGGCTTCAGCGGACTCTCTTCCACCTCGTTGAGGGGAATCAGGTTCACATGGGCCGGGGCTCCCCGCAGGCGCTTGGCCAGCAGATCCGCCTGCCAGTCGCTGTCGTTCACCCCGTCAATCATGGCATATTCATAGGAGATCCGCCGCCCGGTGGTTTCAAAATACCGCCGGCAGGTCTCCACCAGTTTCTCCACGCCCACACTGCGGTTGACCGGCATAATCTTGGACCGGGTCTCATCATCCGGAGCGTGAAGGGAGACAGATAGTGTTAATTGTAACCCATACTGGGCCAGTTTGTCAATTTGATCTACCAAACCGCAGGTGGACAGGGAGATATGGCGCATGCCGATGTTCAGTCCATCCGGGTGGTTGACCAGCTCCAAAAAGCGCATAACCGTGTCGAAATTATCCAGTGGCTCGCCAATGCCCATGAGCACAATGTTGGACACCGGAGCGCCGCTGTCCATCTGGGTAAAGAGCACCTGATCCACCATCTCTGCGGGGGTCAGGTTGCGCACCTTTCCCGCAATGGTGGATGCACAGAAGGCACAGCCCATCCGGCAGCCCACCTGGCAGGAGATACACACGGTATTTCCGTGCTGGTAGCGCATGAGCACCGACTCCACACAGTTGCCGTCTCCCAGCTCCCACAGGTATTTGATGGTTCCATCCTGGGCGGAGACCTGCTTCCGAGCCACCTTGGGCGGCGTGAAAATGCACTGCTGCGTCAGCTCCTCCCGCAGGGCCTTGGGCAGGTCGCTCATCTCCTCAAAGGAGGTGACCCCCCGGTAGAACCACTTGAACACCTGCTTGGCCCGGAAGGCGGGCTGTCCCCGCTCCTTAAACCAGGCGGTGAGCTCCTGAAGGTTCATGGATTTGATGTCAGTCAAAGGGTTCCCTCCCCTTTTCTCAGTTTACAGATGAAAAAGCCGTCCGTCCCGTGGAGATGGGGCCACAGAGTCAGCATACCGCCCTCAGAAGCACCAATGGTTCCAGGGAGTGTAAAGTCTTCTCCCTTGAAATCAGGATGCCGGGCCAAAAAGTCCTCCGCCACCTGCTCATTCTCCCGGCACAGGACGGTGCAGGTGGAGTAGAGCAGCACGCCCCCGGGACGCACATACCGCTGGGCGTTGTCCAGGATGGCCTTCTGAATCTCAGGCAGCCCCTCCAGCGGCGCCGGGTCTTTATAGCGGATGTCCGGCTTCTTCCGGATAACACCCAAGCCCGAGCAGGGGGCGTCCACCAGCACCAGATCAAAGCCCCCCTCCCACTCCGGGCGGAACACCTTTCCGTCGGCGGTCATAGGGTTCACGATGGACAGGCCCAGCCGTTCCGCCCCCGCCTGAATGAGCTTCTTTTTATGGGGATGGAGATCGCAGGAGATGACCTCCCCCTGGTTTTCCATGGCGATGGCCGCGGCAAAGGACTTTCCTCCCGGCGCGGCGCAGCAATCCAGCACCCGCATCCCCGGCTTCGCCCCGGCGGCCTGAACGGCCAGGCGGGAGGCCGGGTCCTGGATGTAAAAGAGCCCCTCCTGAAAGGCTTTTCGCCGCTCCAGATCACCGGTTTTGGACAGAATCAGGCACTTCTCCAGCCAGGGATGGGGCTGTGCCTCCACCCCCTCCAGCCGCAGGGCCTCTATCAGCTCCTCCGGAGTGTTTTTCAGGGTGTTCACCATAGCCGTGATGGGCGGACGGGTGTTGTTGGCGGCCAGAAGCTTGGCCGTCTCCCCCTCTCCAAGTGTAAGGAGAAATTCCTTTACAAGCCATTCCGGCGTAGAATACAGCACGGACAGATAGCCCACCGGGTCCGTCTGCGGGATGGTAGGCAGGTTATCCAGATTCCGCTCCAGGCTGCGCAGGATGCCGTTGACCATTCCGGGAGCCCGGGGGTTCTTGCAATGGGTCCGGGTCATCTCCACGCTGCGGTTCACCGCGGCGCTGTGGGGGATTTTGGTCAGAAACAGCATCTGATAGGCCCCCAGGCGCAGAGCTTGGACCACCTTCCCCTCCATGCGCTTAAGCGGGAGGTTGGAGAACTTGGACAGGTAGAAGTCCAGCAGCAGCTGGTTCTGAAGCACTCCAAAGCAAAGCTGGGTGGCCAGGGCTCCGTCCCGGCTGTCCAGTCCGGCCTGGGCCAGCTGCTTTTTCAGAATATTATCCGACCATCCTCCCTGCCGCTGGCAGGCGTTCAGGGTCAGCAGGGCAACCTCTCTGGCGTCCATATGCTCCAACTCCTTCTCCATTCTCTCTCATCTTACCCGGCCTCGATCAGGCCAGCGGGTGACCGCGCAGGTAGTCCCCGGCGGACATCCGCCGGGCGCCGGGGGCCTGAAGCTCCAGAATCCGCAGGACGGTCCCGTCGCCGCACAGCACCTCGATGCCGTCATTGCCCCCTCCCAGAATGGTTCCGGGCGTGCCTTTGGCCGTCCGGCCGGTCACCTGGGAACGGAATACCTTCACCGGCTCACCTCCAAAAATGTCCGTAGAGGTGGCGGGCCAGGGGTTCAGACCCCGGATTTTATTGTGAATGCTCTGGGCGCTCTGGGTCCAGTCAATGGGGCTGAGGGCCCGGGAAAGCATGGGGGCGTAAGTGACCTGGGCAGGGTCCTGGGGGGTGCGTTGAGCGGTCCCCTGGGCAATCTGCTCCACCACCTGGCCCAGCAGCTGCCCGCCCAAAGCGGCCAGCCGGTCGTGGACCTCGCCCACCAGCTCGTCCTGACCGATGGGGGTGTGCACCTGGGCGATAATGTCACCCGCGTCCAGCTCGTAGGCCATGTCCATAATGGTAACTCCCGTCTCCTGGTCCCCGTTGACCACCGCCCAGTTGATGGGGGCGGCGCCCCGGTATTTGGGCAGCAGAGAGGAGTGGACATTGATGCACCCCTTGGGGGGCAGCGCCAGAATCTCGTCCGGCAGCACCCGTCCGTAAGCCGCTACCACAATGAGCTCTGGAGCCAGCTCCTGCAGCGTGGCAAGAGCTCCCCCGTCCCGCAAGGTAGTGGGCTGATAGACCGGGATGTCATGGCTCTGGGCGCACACCTTCACCGGGGTGGGCTGGAGCTTGTTCTGGTGCCGGCCCACCGGCTTGTCCGGCTGGCTGAAGACCCCCACGACCTCATGCCCCCCCTGGACCAGAGACTCCAGGGAGGGAACGGCAAAGTCGGGGGTACCCATGAAGACGATTCTCATTCCTCGTCCTCCTGGGCCATGGCGTCCAGCTCCTCGTTGGTATAGAGCCGGTCGGTGAGCTCCACATAGAGGTGCCCATCCAGGTGGCCCAGCTCATGGCAGAAGCAGCGGGCGGTGACATCCTTCCCGTCCACCTCAAACCAGTTGCCGTTGCGGTCCTGGGCCTTTACCTTCACCCACTCAGGCCGCTTCACATAGCCCCATTTGCCGGGGACAGACAGGCAGCCCTCCAGGCCGTCCTGCTCTCCCTTCTGGTCGATGATCTCCGGATTCACCAGCTCCAGCATCTCTCCGTTGTCATCCACCACGATGACCGCCCGGCGGAGGATGCCCACCTGGGGGGCAGCCAGACCCAGGCCGTTTGCCTTGGCCAGAGTCTCCTTCAAATCGTCCAGCAGATCGGCCAGCTTGTCGTCAAATTTGGTCACAGGGTGGCAGACCTTGTTCAGGGCGGGCTCGCCCTCGGTCAAAATGGTGCGGATCGCCATAGTCAATTCTCCTCTTTCTCAGCTATTGTAGGGGTTCACGTCCACGTAGACGGACACCCCCCGATTTTCCTTATCCTGATAGGCCGCCCGAAGCAGGTGGGCCAGCAGGGCCCGAGCCTCTTTTCCCACCGGTCCGGTGAGGGTCAGGCGGTAGCGGTAACGGTTGTTGATTTTTGCCACGGCCGCCGGGGCTGGCCCCAGCAGCTGCCACTGTCCCGGCACCTGGGGCAGCGCCTGCTCCAGACTCCGGCGCAGCCGCGTACAGCAGCGCAAGACGGCCCCCTCATCCGCCCCCGAGGCGGTGAGGATGGTCAGGTCGGCAAAGGGCGGATACCGCCGCAGCTGCCGCAGGGCGATCTCCTCCTCATAAAATTGGTCGTAGTCCTGGCGGGCGGCACAGCGGATCACGTCGTTTTCCGGGGTAAAGGTCTGGATCACCGCCCGGCCCTTCTTCTCTCCCCGGCCTGCCCGGCCCACCACCTGGGTGAGCAGGGAGAAGGTGCGCTCCCCCGCCCGGAAGTCGTCCACATAGAGGGACAGGTCCGGCGCCACCACTCCCACCAGGGTGACGTTTTCAAAATCCAGGCCCTTGGCCACCATCTGGGTTCCCACCAGAATGGGGATCTTTTCCTTCTGGAACCGATCCAGAAGCTCCTCATGGGGGTGGGCGGCGGAGATGGTGTCGGTATCCATGCGCAGCACCGGACAGAAGGGAAACAGCTCCTCCAGTTCCTCCTGCAGGCGCTGGGTACCGGTGCCGATGAAATTCAGAATTCCTCCGCACTCCGGACAGGCGGGAGGCAGAGGCTGGGAATGGCCGCAGTGGTGGCACATGAGCCGCCCGTTGGCCGAGTGATAGGTCAGCTTTACAGAACACCGGGGACATTCGGGCACCTGCCCGCACTCCCCGCAGAAGACCATGCGGCTGGCTCCCCGGCGGTTGAGAAACAGAATGGCCTGTTCCCCCCGCTTGAAGTTCTCCTCCAGCTCCTCCCGGAGCACGCCGCTCACATCGGTGTTGTTGCCTGCCCGCAGCTCCTTCTTCATATCCACCATCAGTACCTGGGGCAGGGCTTTCTGGTTGTAGCGCCGGCGCAGCTCAAACAGGGCGTAATCGCCCTTCTTGGCGTGGTACATGGACTCCACCGAAGGGGTGGCCGACCCCAGCACCAGAAGGGCGTTATTCTGGACACAGCGGTATTTTGCCACGTCCCTGGCGTGGTACCGGGGGACGTTCTCCGACTTGTAGCTGGCCTCCTGCTCCTCATCCAGAATGACAAGGCCCAGGTTTTGCAGCGGTGCGAAGACGGCGGACCGGGTTCCCAGCACCACCTGGGCCTCTCCCCGGCGCACCCGCTTCCACTCGTCATAGCGCTCCCCGGCCCGCAGGGAGCTGTGGAGCACGGCAATCTGCTCTCCAAAGTAGGAGGTAAAAATC
>DBFWXD010000427.1:0-2867 GCA_048215895.1 Eubacteriales bacterium | reverse complement strand
CATCTCCCGGTCTGGAAAAGAGCTTCATCGTCAGCCCCACCAGCTCATATCCCTGCTCCAAAAGAAGGCAGGCGGCTGCGGAACTGTCCACACCGCCGCTCATGGCGATGGCGAGCGTTTCTGGCATAGATACCTCCTGTGGGCAATTTGCTGAAATTCAAAAGGAAGTATATCACATTTTTCCCGGCGGAGCAACCGAAAGCCCGAGAAACCGGCAGCGGGGCAGGGAAAAACCGCGAAAAATGGCACACTATATATTTTGTATTTCACACGAAAAGAAATTATGTTAAGCACAAGATATAGTATTTCTTCCGGTGGACAAAGGAATGGGCGTGTGCTATAATGCCACCTGGACTGATCCGCCGGAGCCTTTTCTCCGGCTAAGAATACCCCGCGAACGGGGAGAGGAGAGCGACATGAAAGTCATTAAACGAGACGGAACTGTGGTGGATTACGACCGCAGCAAGATCGCCACTGCCATAGAGAAGGCAAACGCCGAGGTGCCGGAGAAGGAGCGGCTGAGCCGGGAAGATATCAATGCCATTATTGACGGCATCGAGGCTATGAAGCGCCAGCGCATGCTGGTGGAAGACATCCAGGACCTGGTGGAGCAGGGGCTGGTGGAGCGCAACAAGTTCCACCTGGCCAAGACCTACATCATCTACCGCTATACCCGGGCCCTGGTGCGCAAGCAGAACACCACCGATGACTCCATCCTTTCTCTGCTGCGCAACGAGAACCAGGAGCTGGCCGAGGAGAACTCCAATAAGAACACCATGATCGCCGCCACCCAGCGGGATTATATTGCCGGAGAAGTGAGCCGGGACCTGACCCGCCGCATTCTTCTGCCCGAGTACATCTCCAAGGCCCACGACGAGGGCGCGATCCACTTCCACGATGCCGACTACTTTATCCAGCCTATCTTCAACTGCTGCCTCATCAACATCGGGGACATGCTGGACAACGGTACCGTGATGAACGGAAAGCTCATCGAAAGCCCCAAGAGCTTCCAGGTAGCCTGCACCGTGGCCACCCAGATTATCGCTTGTGTTGCTTCCAACCAGTACGGCGGCCAGAGCGTGGACCTGCGCCACCTGGGTAAGTATCTGCGCCGGAGCAAGGAAAAATTCCGCAAGCACATTGCCTATGAGTGCGCCGGACAGGTGGACGAGGCCACCATCGAGCGCCTGGTGGATGACCGGCTGCGGGACGAGCTGAAGAGCGGCGTGCAGACCATCCAGTATCAGATCAACACCCTCATGACCACCAACGGCCAGTCTCCCTTTGTCACCCTGTTCCTGAACCTGCAGGAGGGCGACCCCTATCTGGAGGAGAACGCCATGATTGTGGAGGAGGTGCTGCGCCAGCGCCTGGAGGGCATCAAGAACGAGAAGGGCGTCTACATCACCCCCGCCTTCCCCAAGCTGGTGTATGTGCTGGACGAGCACAACTGCCTGAAGGGCGGAAAGTATGACTACATCACTGAGCTGGCCGTCAAGTGCTCCGCCAAGCGGATGTACCCCGACTATATCTCCGCCAAGAAGATGCGGGAAAACTACGAGGGGAACGTGTTCTCTCCCATGGGCTGCCGCTCCTTCCTGTCTCCCTGGAAGGACGAGAACGGCAACTACAAGTTTGAGGGCCGCTTCAACCAGGGCGTGGTCTCCCTGAACCTGCCCCAGATTGGTATTCTGGCCGGTGGAAACGAGGAGAAGTTCTGGGAGATTTTGGAGCAACGCCTGCAGCTGTGCTTTGAGGCTATCATGTGCCGGCACAATGCCCTGAAAAATGTAAAGTCCGATTCCTCCCCCATCCACTGGCAGTACGGAGCCATTGCCCGCCTGCCCAAGGGAGCTTCCATCGAGCCGCTGCTCTACGGGGGTTATTCCTCCATCTCCCTGGGCTATATCGGCCTCTACGAGGTGACCAAGCTGGTCAAGGGCGTCAGCCACACCCAGCCCGGCGGCACCGAGTTTGCGCTGAAGGTGATGAACCGCTTGCGCAAGGCCTGCGACGACTGGAAGAAGGAGACCAACATCGGCTTTGCCCTCTACGGCACCCCCGCCGAGAGCCTGTGCTACCGCTTCGCCCGCATCGACAAGGAGCGCTTTGGCACCATCCCCGATGTCACCGACAAGGGCTACTACACCAACAGCTACCACGTGGATGTGCGGGAGCACATCGATGCCTTTGACAAGTTCACCTTTGAGAGCCAGTTCCAGAAGATTTCCACCGGCGGCTGCATCTCCTATGTGGAGATTCCCAACATGCGCCACAACCTGGAGGCCCTGAAGGATGTGGTCCGCTTTATTTACGACAACATCCAGTACGCGGAGTTCAACACCAAGAGCGACTACTGCCAGGTGTGCGGCTTTGATGGAGAAATCATCATCAACGAGGACAACCAGTGGGAGTGCCCCGTCTGCCACAACACCGACCGGACCAAGATGAACGTCACCCGGCGGACCTGCGGCTATCTGGGCGAAAACTTCTGGAACGTGGGCAAGACCAAGGAGATCAAGGCCCGGGTGCTGCATCTCTAAAACGTCAGGAGCAAGGTTATGAACTACGCCGACATCAAAAAAGTGGATGTGGCCAACGGACCCGGTGTGCGGGTGAGCCTGTTTGTCTCCGGCTGCACCCACCACTGCAAGGAGTGCTTTAACCCCGAGACCTGGGATTTTGCCTTCGGCTCCCCCTTTGGGGAGGAGCAGATTACCCAGATCCTGGGCCTGCTGGACCGCAGCTATATCCGGGGATTGTCCCTGCTGGGGGGCGAGCCCTTCGAGCCTCAGAACCAGCGGGCGGTGCTGGAACTGGTCCGGGCGGTCCGAGCCCGGTTTCCAGAAAAGGACATCTGGTGCTAC
>DBFWXD010000426.1:0-6761 GCA_048215895.1 Eubacteriales bacterium | reverse complement strand
TATCAACATAAATGCTGTCGCCTCCGTAACCAGTGGCCTCCATGCGTCCAATGTCTGGAGCCGTATTGGAAACCTTTATCCAGGCTTGAACGGTATAGGTTCCATTCGGGAGGTTGATTCCCTGGTGGATGCTCTGCTGGTATGCACTGTTGCTGTAGAAGTAAACCCGCTTATCGCCGACATATGGGGACTCTGGCGGATTTGTGCCAGATCCGGAGTCTACTCCATAGGCCACTGCCTGACCATCAGGGTGCCACTCTGTCCAGGCGCTGCTCTGTGAGGTGTCCCGCTCGAATCCGCCATTGTCTACCAAGGGGACCGAAATTGTGGCGTCGGGCTCTGTCTTCACTGACAGCTTGTCCAGATTTACATTGCCGGAGTTGCTGCTGTCGTAACGCAGCGCAACGACATTCCGGCCTTCATCAAGCTCCAGCGTCTGGGTAAGCTCCTGCCACTCGTTCCAGTTTCCGCCGATACTTCCAAAAGAGATTGTCTCTATATAGGAACCGTTGACATACAGATTCAGGTCTTTCGTGGCCTGGGTGCCATTGCAGTAACGGATAGATGCCTCATAGCTTCCGTCCTTGGGAACCGTAATCTCAAACTCAGCGCCCGCACCGGCGGAAGTCATCCCGTCAACAAAGCCGCTTCCGCTGTAATTCCAGTGATCCTGATTTGTGCCGGCGGTGCCGTAGAGCGCGGCGTTCTCGGCCTCTGCGGTGATCACTTCCGGATAGAACGGCACGGTGCAAGAATCCAAGTTGACATAGCCGGTGTCTCCGCTGGCATCCTCATGCTTAAGGGTGATGATGTTGTTTCCTGCCGCCAGGGGAAGCTGCATCAGGCAATCCGACCAGGTGTCCCAGTCTCCGGTGGAGGGCATTATGGTTTTGCCGATATAAGCCCCATTGACATAGACCGACAGAGACCGCTCTGCTGCATCGCCATTGGCGTACCGGAAGGTGACGTCATAATCACCCGCATTGGCCACCTTAGCATAGAAGGTAACGCCGGCGCCAGCGGCTTCCAGCTTGTCGACAAACCCCGCTCCGGAGTAGCCGGAGTGATTCTGGTTCACAGAGGCCTGCGTGTCTGTAGAAGCGCCAAAAAGGGAAGCATACTCCGCTTCGTAGGTCTGGCTATCCGCATCGACGGGGCTGCTGCCTTCGAGCGTGTAAGTGCTGTTGCTGTCAGAAGCGGCATAGGCCTTGATATAGGTTACATCCCCATACACATCCTTGCCCACTGTCCAGCCTTCTCCAGGCGCCGCTAACAGCGCATTATAGTCATCATAATAGGGCAGGCTCCCGTTGCTGGTAACCTCGGTAGCCGCCTGGCCATGGACGGCCAAGTAATAGTAGTCCAATCCGGAGTTGTGGCTTCCATCGACTGCACCGATCTTCACTTCGGTATTTCCGGTACCTTGCGCGGAGATTTCCTGTGTGAAATACACGCCGTCCTCATAGTCATAGGTTTCTCCATCGTCATCATAATAGCGGAAGCTGGTCTCCCGGCCGCTCGGGAAGATGTCTACCGTCACATGATCCACAGTTTCCTGTCCGACATAGTCCTGCACGTCCTTCTTCGGAATAATGGCGCCTTCTTTGATAAACATCGGAATGTCGGTCCAAGACTCGCTATTGAGGCTGTAGGGAATATACTGGCCGCCCTCATAAACAGTGCCGCGATTATAGTCAATCCAGGTGCCTTCCGGCAGATAGATCCACTTCACGGATTGACCACGTTCTGTGATAGGGGCAACGAGCAGCCACTCTCCAAACATCCAGGCATCGGAGTAGTCAGCCACGTTTTCGTCGTCGGGATAGTCGAACAGTAGGGGATACACCAGCCTCAAACCGGAGTCATAGGCCTCCCGCTCATAAGAATACATGTACGGGATCAGGGAATACCGCTGCTGAATGGCGGACTTGGTCACTTCTTCCGCCGTTGTACCAAAGTACCAAGGCTGGCGCTGTTGATGATTTGTTCCATGGACGCGGAAAACCGGACTCATAGAAGCGAATTGCAGCCATCTGGTGTAGAGCTCCGGACTGGGGTTTTCAATGTTCCCGGAGTTCTGGTTGAAGCCGCCGCCATCGCTGCCCCACTTGGGCTGCCCGTTATTGATGGTGGACAGCATCGCAACCTTTTGCTCATTTAGTCCAGCCGCCCAAGATACCCGTTCTCCCTTGTAGAACTGGGTTGCCACGTCACCGGACCAGATGCTGGTGGCATACCTCTGCGTACCAGGATAGTAATTGCGTGCAGTCTGCCAAACACGGACGCTGTCATCGGTATATTCCCGCTGCCCTTCATACATGGCCTGAGAAATAAAGGCGGTGGTAAAGTTGCCAAACCAGTAATCTGCACCATTTGAGGAGACCTTGTCCGTCTCATCGTTCCACCATCCAACGATGCCCCGATCGAAAGCATCCTGGGAGTGGAGCCACCACCAGTTCCGTTCCGCTGCTTTGTAGGGATCAATGCTGCGCACAGTCACAGGCAGGAAGTAGTCTGTGTATTCATAGTGGCCCGGATAGAAGTAGTCTCCGGCCTCTGCGTCCACACCTTGTTCAGTCGGTGTTCCGTCAGAGAGCTTGGTCACCACACGGGGCTTGGTGATGCCAATCATCTTAATACCCTTGGATTCCATATCCTCCCTTAGCTGCGTGGAGGCCGCAGAGGGGAAGTTATCCGTATTCCAGGTGAATTCCCCGTAATTATCATCGCCATAACGTTTCCAGTCGTAATCAAAAGCATAGCCATCAATCGGAATATTCTTGGCCCGGTACAGCTCTACCATTTCATAGAACTCGTCTTCGTCGATATCCCACTCAAAGTTGGAGAATCCCAAAGACCACTTTGGCATCATGGGAGATGTCCCTGTGATTTTGGAGAAGCCGGCCATAATCTCCTTCGGCTCTCCCAGCATGATGAAATATTCTACGTCTTCTTTCTCGTAGCGGCGGCCCTCCGCCGGCGTTCCCCCATAATAGAATTCCATCTTGCGGTCGGTGGAGTTTGTATAGGGATAGCCGCCGTCAGAGTCCACCAGAATACCATATCCGGCAGTTGACCACATAAATGGGCCGCCGGAATTTCCCTGCTGCCCTGCTGCGGCCGTAGAGCTGTTGTCGTTCCGCAGAAGGTTCCCATTATCGCTGAAGCAGTCAAATCCATGAATACCATACATATTGCTGGATTCAGCGCGTACGAAGCGTACCCCGTCGTGGTAGATGCCTCCGCTCTCTGGTTCCCAGAACAGCGTAGTTCCGTCGGCCTGCATCACCGTCATGCGGCATGGTGTACGGCTGATTTCAATGCGCATGCCGTCTGTCTGGATCACAATGGGATCGCCGGTAATGTCGATTTCCGTTGCCGTAGTGGTATCCCAAGTAAGCTCAGGGTCAATAATCGGGGTGTCTGGGCTGGGTTCCACAGACTCTGGCTGGTAATCTACCCGAAGGATATTGTCTTGGCATACTTCCAACGTAAGCAGATCTGACGCGCTCCCGCCGCTGTCAATCGTCAGTAAAAGCGTATTTCCATCTACTGCGGCGTCCGTCACATTTCCAAGCGCCTCCGATGCGGCTGAAGCAAGCGGAAGGCCCGTAAACAAGGTGCCCAGCATAGCGGCCGTCAGCAAGAGGGCAAGCAGCCGTTTTCTTATCGTCCGCATACAGTTCCTCCTTAATAAGACAACAGGGAGGTGCATAGGGAAGCCCCATGCACCTCCCTGTGTTGGTTCAAGTCGTCACTGATTCCGAAGTGAGATACAGTCTAGGTTGATTCCGGCGAAATTCCCCGCCTGATAGGAAATTGTAATTGTATTTTGTCCCGGCAGCAATTCGACGGGAACAGATACTGTGTTCCAGCTATCCCAGTCTTGCGTTTTCGGCAGATCGAGCACTATGGACTCTCCGTTTACAAGCAGAGTCCGCTGGGCCGCCTCAGTCCCTGCAGAGTAGCGGACGTCCAGCAGAGCGGTGTCGCCGTCAGAGTTCACAGTAAATGTGACCGCACAGCCTTCAGAGGCAAACTGGTCCACAAACCCCTCACCATAATAGCCTTCGTGATCTGTGTTTACGGCTACATTGGCCTGCTCCGCATGTTCCGCTTCATAGGGAGCCTGATAGATCCCCTCAATCTCAATTTCAGAAGCGTCACCGGCGGCGGTCTTGATATAGACCAGCTTCTCGCTGCTGCTGTAGTAATAGGCCGTCTGAGCAGCTTGGAATTCATCCAAAGTAGCAGCACGCTGGATGGCCTGCCCGTTGACCGTGACACCAGTCGGCTCCGTGCCGAACACTTGCGTAGTGACCGGAATAGCGGCAGCGGGGATAGAGACGGATACCGAGCTGTTCTTAAAGTCCTCGCTGGCGCTTACGGTCATCGTGGACCGGTCGCTGTGGACAAGTGTATAGCTGCTATCACCCTTCGGGTATACCCGGAAAGTCAGATTCGTGTAGTTGTCCACATCGTTGCCGATGGAGCCGCCCAATTCATAATCTTCGTTGAGATTCATGGGAATAATGCTCCCATTGCGAACGTAGACAGGGATAGAATCTACATCGCAGTAGTAATTCTTTGTGCCGCCTCCGGCGGTGAGAGCGTTGTGGAAGAAATCAATCCACTCGCCTTCGGGCAGATAGATTTCCTTTACGGTCTGCCCCTCTTCGAGGACAGGTGCCACAAGAAGCGACCGGCCAAACATATACTGCTCTTCTAAGTCGTAGGCTTCCGGATCCTCCGGGAAGTCGATCATCATGGCACGCATCAGCGGGGTGCCATCCTCTGTGCACTGCTGTGCCTCACTATAAATATAGGGCAGAATGTTCATTCTGGTATTCACATAATACCGGAACGTGGGGATGATGGTATCATCTCCGGTGCGCTCCTGCACATTCCAGGGACTGCGTTCCTCGCTGGGGCTGGGATTTGCCTTCTCGCTATGGAACTGCATGATAGGCGCAAACGCCGCTGCCTGGGTGCTGCGCTTGTACAGCTCTGCGGTTGGGAAATCGCCGGTGAATCCAGCCAGATCCCATCCCCAGAATGGGATGCCAGAGATACCAGCACTTAAACCGGCGCTGATCGAATCTTGAAGCGCATCAAAGGTGGAAGACTGATCGCCAGCCCAGAATACGCCGGTGGACTGGACGCCTGCGGTGCCGGCGCGGCTGAAGGTCATACCGGTACCGGTGTTTTCCTCTGTAAAGTCGTAATACGCTTCGATATAGGCATTCGGATACTCATTGCGCATTTCCAGGCCATCGCTTCCGTCGTAGAAGGAGGTATTGCGGCCCCAGACCATTTCACCGCCATCGGTCTTGAAGCCATCAATTCCAATATCATCGAACAGGTAAGCACGCTTAGACATCCACCAGTCCACCGCGTCCGGATTGGTGAAGTCCAAAAGCAGGCTATTGCCGAACCACCCGGAGGATGGGATACGGTATTGGCCTCCCTCGCCGTCTCCGACGGCGTAGCCTTGCTCAATCATGTATGCCTCGTCATTGTCCTTCTGCTCCCAGGCATAATCGGTGTATTTGAGCACAGGAATCTGCCACAGCAGCACCTTCATCCCATTGTCATGGATGGTATCCACCATAGAGGCGGGATCAGGCCATTTCTCGCTGTAGGTAAAGTCACTGCCGGAAAACGCCTCTCCGCCCGGCTTCGCCGTATAGGTGCTGTCATTGAAGATATAGAAGGTGTTTTCGTCGCTCCACTGTTCCAAGACCACTACAGAGGCCGGAATGTCATAGGCCTCTGCGTTTTCTACGGCCGAAAGCACCTCGGACTGTCTATCCCACTCATTGGCGGACATCCAAAGCCCAAATGCCCATTTGGGCATATCCTGGGGCTTCCCACTAAGCTCGGAATAGCCGCCAATCACCTCTTCCGGCGTTCCGCTGATAATATAATAATCCAGCACAGGATCATCACCAGAGGTATTCACGGTAAAGGTATACTGGTTCGGATCGCTGTCTGCCATATCGAACTGAGCGTAATAGGTGGAATCAAGATACAAGCCGTATCCCTTGCTGGAATAGAAAAACGGTACGGCCAGATAGCTTCTTTCGCCCTGATTCTGGTACTGGTTATAAACGTAAATATCCACCGTTTCTCCACGCTTTTCAATTCCGTTATAACGCTCCCCAAATCCGTAAAACTTTTCACTGGAAGGCGATTCATACCTGCCACGGAAATTTTTCACGAAGCCGGCGCCATCCGTCAGCCAGGATAGCTCGCTGCCAGTGCCTCCGTTCTGTGTCAGAAGTTTGCCGGTATCCAAATCCCGCACTTCCACGCCATAAGGCGACTTTGTAACCGTCACTTCAAGTGCGCTGGTGGAAATAATGATGCTATTGCTGTCCTCTTCAATACTGTAGTCAGCAGCCCCTGCCTCGAAGGCCACATCTCCCAGCGGGGAAAACTGGAAGCGCAGGACATCAGCAGATGGGAAGCTGAGCCCCAGCTTAGGCGTAGAATCCCCTTGGTCAGACGTTACATTCAGAACAACAAGGCCATCTTCCTGTGAACCGAGTTCTACAGACTGCGCCCTTTCCCATTCCACTACGTGGAAAGAGAACGGGCCAATAGACTGCGTGTTCTGCCCATCTTTGTCTGCAAAGACGGTATACTCAATAACATCACCCTTTTCAAAAGGACCAATAGCAGCCTCCCAATAGCTGTTGTTTCCGCTGTTGTACTTCCATTCTGCGCCGATATCCGGTTGGGGCTCCCCATTCTTCGTA
>DBFWXD010000425.1:0-2166 GCA_048215895.1 Eubacteriales bacterium | reverse complement strand
TCTTCTCCATGGCGGTGATCATTACCATTGCGCTTGCGATTTTCGCCATGGTTTACTTCTCCAATTTGTATTTTGTGCGCTCCATCGTGGAACCGCTGGCGGGCATTACAGAAATTGCAAAAGTGATTGCCGACGGGAGCTACGGCGTACAAATTGAGAAAAAATACGATGACGAGATTGGAGAATTGACGGACGCCATCAACGATATGTCGCTGAAAATCCGCCAGTCGGAAAAGACCCAGACGGAGTTCATCTCTTCCATCTCCCACGAGCTTCGTACCCCGCTGACCGCCCTCACCGGTTGGGCGGAGACCATCCAGAACGGCGAGCTGCGAAGCGCGGAGGATTTGCGTAAAGCCATGGGAATTATCGTCTCGGAGGCCCGGCGCCTGACCAACATGGTGGAGGAGCTGCTGGAGTTCTCCCGCATTGAGGACGGACGCTTCACACTGTCCGTGGAGCCGCTGGATCTGAAGGCGGAGCTGGAGGACGCGGTGTACACCTATACCGAGTTCTTCCGCAAGGAGGGCATCGAGCTTCGGTATACCGACTGCCCCGAGGAGATGATCCCCATTTCCGGTGACCCGGAGCGTCTGCGTCAGGTCTTCTGCAACCTGCTGGACAATGCCGCCAAGCACGGCGGGGCGGGCAAGCGCATTGATGTGTCCATCCGGGTAGAAGGGGAGGACGCAATTATCCGAATCCGGGATTATGGTCCCGGTGTGCCCGATGAAGAGCTGCCCTTCATCAAAAATAAATTTTATAAAGGAAGCTCCAAGGCCCGCGGTTCCGGCATCGGCCTTGCCGTATGTGAGGAGATTGTCACCCGTCACGAGGGACGTCTGGACATCGGCAACGATCCGGAGGGCGGTTTTGTGGTGGAAATCCACTTGCCTGTGGAGCCGCTGTAAGGGGGATGGAACGAAAGTTCTATTCCCTCTTGCGGTTTCCTTTCACGTTTGATACAATAGAGCTGCCATTTTAATAAGGAGAACCCATTTTCATGGAAGAAAAACAAGAACACATTCAGACGGGCTGTTCCTCCTGCTCCGGTCGGAAAGGTTTCAAGACCATGTGCGGCGGACAGGCCCTCATCGAAGGCATCATGATGCGCGGCCCCAAAAAGCAGGCGGTTGTGGTGCGCAAGCCGGATGGAGCGCTGGAAATTCAGGAGAAGGAACTCAAGTTTATTAAGGACCGCTATCCTGTTTTGGGCCTTCCGCTGATCCGGGGAATCGTGACCTTCTGCGATTCTATGTATAACGGCGTGACTGCTCTGATGTTTTCCGCCGAATTTGCCCCCGAGGAGGGGGAGGAGGAAGAAGAACCCTCCAAGTTTGAGCTATGGCTGAATAACAAATTGGGCAGCGAAAAGGCCACCGCCTTTTTTACCACCTTGGCGGTTATTTTGGGCCTTGCCATGTCCATCGGCCTGTTTTTCCTGCTGCCCACTCTGCTGGGTACGGCCATCACGGTGGTGACCGATTCTATGCTGGCCCGGAATTTGGCGGAGAGTTTCCTAAAAATTCTAATCTTTGTGGCCTATCTGGCCTTGTGCTCCCATATGAAGGAGATGAAGCGTGTCTTCTCTTACCACGGGGCGGAGCATAAGACCATTTTCTGCTATGAGGCGGGACTGCCTCTCACGGTGGAAAACGTGCGCAAGCAGCCCCGGCACCACCCCCGCTGTGGCACCAGCTTTTTGTTCATGGTCATTGCCATTTCTATTTTGGTGTCCACGGCAGTCTTTGCCATCTGGCCGGTACATAACGCAATTTTGCGCTTTTTGGCCCACCTGGCCATGCTGCCTCTGATCGTGGGCATCAGCTATGAGTTTAACCGCTGGGCCGGCCGTCACGATGGACCGATTACCAAGGTTTTAACGGCTCCCGGCCTGTGGCTTCAGAATTTTACCACCTTTGAGCCGGACGATTCCATGATCGAGGTTGCGATCACCGCGATGAAGGCGGTCATTCCGGATGACGGCTCGGACGAGTGGTAAGCGCCATGCACTATTATTTTGCGCCGATGGAAGGCGTGACCGGTGCAGTCTATCGCCGGACGCACCACGAATTTTTCTCAGGTGTGGACAAGTATTTCATGCCTTTTATCACACCGACCACGAATGAAAAGCTGACGCCGCGGCAAAAGCGCGATGTCCTGCCG
>DBFWXD010000424.1:0-2857 GCA_048215895.1 Eubacteriales bacterium | reverse complement strand
GTGTTCTTCATCTCGAAGGTGTTAGCGCCATTTCTCAAAACGCCGTTAGTAGAGATCGGATAGGTTCCGTCATCCTCGGTTGTAACAATGGAACCGTTCTTGTGAACATTGGCGGCCTGACGCAGAGCGTACTCGCCCTTGTCGTCAGCGCGGTAGTAGACGATGGTGCCCTCCAGAGAGGTGTAATCGTCGTCAGTATCCACCGTCTTCACGGAGCCGTCGGACATGACCAGCTGAACCTGATCCTTGCCGAAGCGGCTGTTGCTGCTCTGGGTGTAGAGCACATACGCGTACTGAGAGGCGTCGAACTCCTGCTCATCCACATAGATGACCATGCCGTTGGTATCCAGATAGATGACATAGTCGCTCTTGGTGGTCATGCTGGTCTCAGAGCCGAAGGAGAACGCAATGTTCTTGGAGTACTTGTACTCGGTATCGGCCAGAGTCAGGTTCTTGCCCAGGGTGTACTTGTCGAGGGTGCCCTCCACGGACTCGGCCTTCACAACGGACTTGATCTCGTCCGCGCTCTGGGAGTAGGTGAACAGGACCACATCGTCTTCCTCGAAGTTGTCGGTATTGGTCTCAAAGCGGGCCTTGCTGCCGGAGATGGACACAGAGGTAGAAGCGTCCTTCTCGGTCACGAGGCTCTCGGAGTTCACGACAACATAGGGATCGGAGACCTTCTCTTCCTTGGAGGAGATGGTGCCCACATAGGTGTCGATGATGCAGATGGTGACATCGTTGTTGTCCTCATCGTAGAAGACCTCAACGGTGCTGCCGTCAGCCACCAGCTTGTTGTTGGCGCTGGAGCTGGAGACCTTGACGGTGTTGCCCTTGGACACGGCAACATCATCGGCCTCGACGCCGTTGTAATAGACCTCGGCGTTCTTGTCCTTCTCGCTCATGTCGAGATCGCTGTAGATATCACCCAGCTTCACGTTGCTGGTGTAAGTCACATCAGCGGCGTCCGCATAGGTGCCGATCTTGTCGCCCTTGAAAGTCCACTTGGTGGCGGGACGGGCGAAGTCGTCGGTGGTCTCGGTCTTGTCCAGCTTGTCGAAGTAGCGCTCGGCAAACTGCAGGTTGGGCTTGTGCATGTTGTTGTCGTAGGAGCCCTGCGCAACTTCCTTGGCCTTGTCGCCGGCGATGGTCACGGTAGCGCCGTTGATGTCAACAGAGGTCTTGGCGTCGTACTCGACCATGGTGGCCTGCAGCATGTTGAAGGCGTACAGGGCAGCCTCCTCACGGGTCACGGCCTTGGAGCCGACGAACTCGTCGTTGCCGTCGTCCAGGCCGATACCGGCAGCCTGCTTGATGACGGCCACGGTCCAGTTGGCACCGGTGTAGCCCTCAATGGCGCTGTCATAGCCCAGAGCGCCCAGCAGCATCTTCATGAACGCATTGCCGCTCAGGGTGGCGGTGGGACGGAAGGTGCCGTCGGCGTAGCCGTTGATGATGCCCTGCTGAGAGCAGTAGGTGATGTAGCCTGCGAAGGTGTTGCTCACGGGCACATCCTTAAAGGGAGCGCTGCTGGCGCTCAGAGCGGAAGCGGTGGTGGGCCCCAGGATCAGGTTGCAGATGATCTTGGCGGCGGCACCGCGGGTCAGGACTTCAGTGGGCTTGAAGTCGCCGCCGGAATAACCGTCGACAACGCCGATGCCGCTGATGACGTCGACAGCTTCCTTGTAGGTGATGCTGCCGTCATCACTGAAGTCCTTGGCGCCGGCGCTGACGGTGACCAGAGACATGGTCATCACCAGAGCCAGTACCAGAGAAAGGAACTTCTTCATTGGGTGTTTACCTCCTTTAAATTTCCGCCGTTCCCTCATTTTGGCAAATTGGAGAGATACACTCCTCGCACAACGGCTTGCGGCCCTTGTGGGCCAGCGGTTTTCCGAACAACTTCGGTAGCATTTTGAGTTTTCATGCTACCAAACGGCTGCAAAGCTTGGAAACCCTGGAAAGTCTGGTAGCAAAATTAAAGATTTGGTAGCAGCCAATTATGGAATTTTTTTGATGCATCAGATCAGCCGAGGATTGTGATGACATCCAATGCGCTTTCCGGTACCGCTCTTTCTCTGAATGATTTGGTCTGAAAGGCGGGCCCGCGCTTTCTTGAAACGGATGTCACATCGTTGAAAAATAAAAATACACAGGCATTCCGCCCCTCGCAGAGGTGGATTCCCTTTGTCCGGACTGCGGACTGAAAAGCGAAGGATGATTAAAAATGAGTGACAAATATAATCTGCTAATTTGATACATAAATGAAACCATTAGAATAGACAATGAACAAGAAATCTGATATAATTTTGCGCGGTAAAAGACTATTCTCGCGAGAGGAGCAATTTCATGAAGCGAAAAAAAACCGTGCCGGCAGAGGTGGTTCCAAAACCGGTGAATGATGCGGCGCCTGTGCCGGAGAAAGACCATCCGCTGTATGACCGCCTGTTTGTTGTGGGATTTGCGGTGCTGCTGTTTTTTGCCATGACGGTGCAGACGGTTCCCATGAGCCTGATTCTGGCGGCTGTGGCATTGGTGCTGTCCTTTGGCAGGGGGGGCTATGCACGGTTTCGCGGCCGCCTGGGAATCCCGGTCCTGGGGTTTCTGGCCTTTTTGATCCTCTGCGGGGCCGCCAGCCTGTATACGAGCTTCGGCGCCTACGCTTACGGAGAATATGCCAAGCTGCTGGCATCCGGAGCCCTGGGCCTGCTGTTGTTGGCACGCGGACGGGAACAGAACGCCGGCGGACTCCTGTTCGGCTTCTCTGCCGTGTGCGGAGTGATCGGGCTTCTCTGTATCGATGCCGGATGTCAGGGGCCGCTCTTTCGCAGCTTTGCCTCTTTCATGGCGGGGCTGG
>DBFWXD010000423.1:0-14510 GCA_048215895.1 Eubacteriales bacterium | reverse complement strand
CTACCATGAGAACCAAGGAAAACCCGGCACGGATGCTGTGGCAGCTGTTTAAAGCCACCTTCCTGCTCAGCGCATTCACATTTGGCGGCGGCTTTGTCATTGTATCCCTGATGAAGAAGAAATTTGTGGAAGAACTCCACTGGCTGGAGGAGGAGGAGATGTTGGACATCACCGCCATCGCCCAGTCCTCTCCCGGCCCCATTCCCATCAACGCCTCGGTGATTCTTGGCTACCGGATGTACGGTGTGGTGGGGTCCCTGGTGGCCATTCTGGGCACCTCTCTGCCCCCCATGATTATCATTTCGGTCATTTCCATTTTCTATGCCCAGTTCCGCTCCAACCAGATCATCGCCATCGCCCTGCAGGTCATGCGCGCCGGCGTGGCGGCCGTGATCTTTGACGTGGTGCTCAACCTGGCCAAAAAAGTGGTGGACACCCGCCGCATGCTCTACATCGCCCTGATGATTACCGCCTTTGTGGGTAAGGTCATTCTGGGTGTGGACGCCATGGTGGTCATCCTTTGCTGCCTGGTGGTAGGCCTGCTGGACCTGGCTGTGGAGCTGCACAGCAATCGAAAGGTGGTTGCATAACATGGGTATTTTACATCAGCTGTTCCTGGCCTTTATCCAGGTAGGTATGTTCAGCGTGGGAGGCGGCTACGCCGCCATCCCTCTCATTCAAAATCAGATCGTTGACATTCACGGCCTGATGACCCTGGCGGAGTTTACCGACCTCATCACCATCGCGGAGATGACCCCCGGCCCCATCTCCATCAACTCCGCCACCTTTGTGGGCATGCGCCTGGCGGGCATTCCCGGCGTGCTGCTGTGCACCCTGGGGTGCATCATTCCCTCCTTCTGTATCTGCCTGGCCCTGGCCCACTTCTACTACAAATACCGCAGCTTCAGCGGGGTACAGACCGTTCTGTCCGCCCTGCGCCCCGCGGTGGTGGCCCTCATCGCCTCCGCCGGGCTGTCCATCCTGCTGTTGGGCCTGTTTCAGTCCGACCTGTCCGGCGTGGTCCTCTCCAACTTCCGCTGGATTGAGGCGGTCATCTTCGTGGGTGCGCTCTTCCTCCTGCGCAAGTTCCACCTCAGCGCCATCGCCGTCATCTTCGGCTCCGGTGTGGTGGGCACCGCGGCCTATCTCCTGCTGGGCCTGGCCTGAGCTTTTTCCTCCGGCGCCCGGGACAAACCTGTCCCGGGCGCTTTTGCGCGTTTGACAAGCCTTTCAAATCTGCTATACTTTTTTCATCACAAGTTGTCAGAGGTGGTTTTATGATCGGCACCGGTACGATCGTCAACGTACTGGCCATAATTGTGGGTGGCCTGTTGGGGCTGCTGGCCAAAGGCAGGCGGCAGCTGCGCGGTCAGGACGGCGTCATTCACGCCCTGGGCCTTGCCACCATGTTTATCGGCGCCGGGAGCGCCCTGTGCGGAATGCTGACCGTCTCCCAAGACTCCCTGACCACTTTCGGGACTCGGGATACTCTCTTTATGATCCTTGCCCTGGCCCTGGGTACGGCGGTGGGCGAGTGGATGGATCTGGATGGGCGAATGGAACAGCTGGGTATCTGGCTGAAGGCCCGGGCTGACCGCAAAGGCGGAGACAGCCAGTTTGTCCAGGGCTTTGTCACCGCCTCCCTGGTGGTGTGCATCGGAGCTATGGCCATTGTGGGCTCCATTCAGGACGGCCTGTCCGGCGATCCCTCCACCCTCTATACCAAGTCTATCCTGGACTTCCTTATTGTCATGATTTTTGCCTCCACCTACGGCAAAGGGGCCATTTTCTCCGCCCTGCCCGTTGGCGTGCTCCAGGGGAGCGTCACCCTGTGCGCGGGACTGCTCGCCCCGGTATTTCGTCCGGCCATCATCTCCAATCTCTCCTTCCTAGGCAACATGCTCATCTTCTGCGTTGGCGTCAACCTGTGCTTCGGACCCAAATTCAAGGTGGCCAATATGCTGCCTGCCCTGGTGTTCGGAGCGGTGTTTACCGCCCTGGCCCCCCTGTAAACGACCGACCAGGCCCGTGGGCACACCGGTCTCTCCACGGCCCGGTTTGACAATGCCCCCCTTGATCCGTTATAATGAATACATTAGTTCACGAGTGAGATAAAGGGAGGTCCTTGGCAAACACCGCCTGCGTACACGCCGATTGGGGCGGATCGTCAAAGGAAACAAGTTACACATCCATACTGCGGCCCTCCCGCTGCGTGAACCGTTCCATGGTCCACCGGTGAAGCGGGCCCTGTCAGCCCAGAGGACTCCAGGTTTTTTCCGGAATCGTTCTGGAACCATCCTATCCTCCATTTCATCAGCGGTACCATCCAACACACTGTGCTGCGTACCGCGGCGGAATGGAGGTTTTTTATGGATCATAGTCTGCTGAGCATTTGGGATCTCATTATCATCGGAGCTTATCTGATTCTGATGGTACTGGTGGGCGTGTACTCCGTAAAGCGGATCAAGAACACCGGCGATTACTATGTGGCCGGACGCTCCTTTGGTCCGTTTGTCCTGATGGCCACGGTCTGCGCCACCATCATCGGCGGCAGCGGCCTGATGGGCCGGGCAGGCGTGGCCTACTCCGACGGATTTAAAGCCATCCTCACCGCCGTGCCTTACCTGCTGGGTATGTTTATTTTTTCCGGTCTGGCCGGACGGATTTCCGACATCGGCATGACCTATAATCTCACATCCATCCCCGAGCTGTTTCAGGTACGCTTTGGAAAGCACGCCAAGCTGATCCTCTCCGCCCTCATTGCCTTTGCCATGATGGGAACCGTAGCCTCCCAGGTCACGGCCACAGCCACCATCATCAAGATGCTGGGGGGAGAAATTGGCCTGTCCTATGAGGCGGGTGCCCTGATTGCCTGTGTGGTCTTTATGATCTACACCGCCACATCCGGCCTGTTCGGCGTGGTTTATACAGATGTGCTGCAATTTTACATGCTGATTATCTTCGTCTATATCCTGATTCCCGTCTCTGCCCTGATATACGTAGGCGGCTTTTCCAACTTTACGGCCAATCTCGACCCGGCGCTGGCCACCCCCTATGTGGACGGCAGCATTCTGGGCGACATTGTCACCTATCTGGTGTTCACCATGGCCGGTGCGGAAATGTGGCAGCGCGCCTTTGCCGCCCGGGACCGCAAGGCCGCCAAGCGGGGCATGTTCCTGGGCACTGCCGTCTACGGTGTGACCATTATCTTGGTGTATTTCATGGGCGTAGTGGCCCGCCAGATCATCGGGGATGATGTGCTGGCTCAGTACGGCTCCACCGACGCGGTAGTACCTGCCCTGGCCATCAAGATTTTGCCCGTGGGCCTCACCGGCCTGGCCCTGGCCGGTGTGCTGTCGGTAATCATGTCCACAGCGGACAGCTATCTGCTGGTGTCCGTTCAGACCTGTGTCCACGATATTGGCAAAACCATTCGCCCCGACATGAAAGAGCGTACGGAAATTCTCCTCTCCCGGGCCTTCTCCATCGTGCTCCCTCTGGGGGCGCTGGTCATTGCCCTGTATATCAAGAACGCCTATAACATTCTGATGTTTGCCTGGAGCTTTTACGCTGCCGCCGCAGGCCTGCCCTGCTTTGCCGCTCTGTTCTGGAAAAAGGCCACCTCACCCGGGATCATCGCCGGAATGCTGGCGGGGTTTGTGGTCTGTGTGGGCTGGAAGCTGGCGGGAGAGCCCTTCGGACTGGGCTCCGCAGTGCCCGGCACTCTGGCCTGCGCCGCTGCCCTGGTGGTGGTCAGCCTGGCAACCTGCCGGACCTGTCCTTCCGTCTATCTGAAGGCGGAGAAGGTCCCTCCCCACACATAAGAAAAAACTTTCCACAAACCGTCCAAAAATGTTGAAAAAAGATCAGGCGCCTTCCCTTTGGAAGGCGCCTGATTGCTTTTATCCCACATGATTTTCCGGAAGACAGCCTCCCGATGTGGAAAACTCGGCAGACCGACAACTTCCGTCAGAGCAGCAGCAGCGTTTCGCTGAGCCGTTTTCCGGCCGTGCCGCCGAAATCTTCCGCCCGGCGGATACGCAGGAAGGAGGAACCGTAAATCATCCGCTCATTTTCCAGCTCGTTGTCATCGCCCAGGAAGATGCCGATCACATGCACACCCTCCCGGCGCAGCTTTCGTACCTGCGCACAGGTGTCCCGAATGGCTGCCTCGCCGATATACTTTTCCGGCTTGCCGGAGCGCTTTCTGCCGCTCACCATGTCGTTGGGCAGACCGTCACTGAACACAATGACAATCTTGTGGTCCTCCCGCCGCTTCAGCAGGTCCACGCCTGCAGCCGCCAGCGCCAGTCCGTCCCGGTTGTTGGAGGTGGCCCGGTACTCCAGGATCTTCCGGTCCGTATCCGGCTTATCGTCGTAGTCCCGGAACCGCCGGAGAATGGTGTGGTCCCCGTAGGTGCAGTAGCTCATCACCCGGTGGGGGATCTGGATTCGGCTCAGGGCCGCGCTGAACAGATAGCTTTGCAGAGCCACCATGGGCTGGCGGACCGTCTGCGACCCACTGGCATCGATCAGCAGCTCCACAACCACGGTGGACTGGTCCTGACGGAATATTTTGTGGAACAGCTTCGGATTCTCACAGCGTCCCACCTTCCACAAGGCGCTGTTGACCAGTACGCCCCGGTCAGAGAGGTACACCTCCGGGTCATTGCGCAGATTCAGTGCGTTTCGGAAGGCCTGTTCAATGCTGCGGATGCCCTGGCGGGCGGAGTCCTGGTTCTCCTCCAGCATATTTAAGTTGGCATCCCGGCAGGCCCGCAGCACCTCGGCCGCAGCAGAGTTGCCTTCGTAGGCGCTTTCCGGCAGGCCATCGGTAAAGAGGAGCTTTCGTTCCTCATGGATGCCAACGCAAACCGAGTCGGCAATTTCCTTTGCCTCTTTCTCCGTCTGGAAGCTGGGCCCAAAGTTTTTGGCAATGTAGTCTGGCACCGCGGCCAGCGCCTCCTCCGACAAAATTAACTCGTCGGCAGACAGGTCTTTGGCCTTGTCATAGCTCAGCTCCATCTCCGGGTCATCGGGCTCTGTGGGCTCCGTTTTCTCCGGGCCCTCATACTTTCCCTCCCACAAGTCATCGTCCGAGACCTCATACTGAGAGAGATCGTCGTGGCTGTGGTCGGGGGCAAAATATCGAGTATAGACTTTTTTATACAGCAACACCGCCTGGTTGACCAGCGCCTTTGCGTCCATACACTGGGCACTGCCCTCGGCCAGCTGGGTAAAGAGCTCCAGCTGCTCCTCAAAGCCCAAGAACTGCTTCAAAACCTTCTGGCTTTCCGGTGTCGCGGCCTGAGGGAACTGCTGGGTCAGCCAGTAGATGCTCAGCCAGCCCCGGGAGGAGTGGCGCAGCCGCAGCGGGTCAGCCTCCAGCAGCTCCCGGGCCGCCTGCGCTCCAATGGCAGGGATTCCCGGGCGCTCCTTCGACAGGCGCACGCGCACCGCATACTCCAGGCACAGTCGTGCCATGGGAAGCAGCGCATGCATGTTAAAATCCGCATAGCGATACCGCCGGAGCCAGAGATTCAGCTCTACCAAACCAAACAGCTGATCTGCGCCCCCCAGAATAATTCCCTCATATACCTGAATCATCCCCCCTGCCTTACGGTAGGGGTCGCTCATCTTAAGGATATATTCCGGATATTCCCGTTCCTTGTGGTTGCCGGAAACCGTCAAAAACAGGCTTTCCTCTCTATCAATACTCACAGTACTCTCCTGATTAGACAAATCTTGTCATCACGACATCCTGAACCAGCTGATATTCATACTCATCAAAGCACTTGTTGGTAATGCAGATGGTCACGGCGTCCTTGGGCTTCATGCCCTGGACCATCAGACGCAGCGCAGCAATCATTCCGCGCAGGTCCACCGGGTGGGTGGAAATCTCGCCATTGATCGCCTTGGCGTCCAGATCCATGAACAGTCCCACACAGTTGTGGATGTTCTCCTCCGAGGCCCCCGGAACGTCCGCACGCAGCAGCTGGTGCAGCTCCTCATTGCCCAGTGTGGGCATGCGGATCACGGTAAACCGGGATACCAACGCCTCATTGAGCTCCCGGGTACCTGCATAGCCATAGTTCATCGTGGCAATAAAGCGAGTAGCGGGGTGCATGGGAATACACGCATAGCCGGGCACATCAATGAGCCGGCGGTAGTCCAGCACCGAGTGCATAACCGCTACCGCGTCATTTTTGGCCATATTGATCTCATCCAGAATACAGAAGCCTCCATGGAGCGCCGCTTCTGCCACCGGGCCGTTGCGCAGGCGCACCTCGCCCCCCACAAAGGTATCGGTACCAATGAGGGTGCTGCTATCGGTATTTACATGGAAGGAGATGTTATATGTGGGCCGCCCAAAAAGCCAGGCAAGATTTTCCGCCAGAATATTCTTGCCCGTCGCCTTGCCGCCGCATAGCAGGATATTTTCCCCTTCCAGCAGGGCCGCCACCGCCAATTCCAGAATTCCCTCACCAATAAACTGCACAGGCGGTTTTGAAATACGTCCCTGGACCGCCTCGTCCACCGAATAAAGCTTCTTAAACTGTTCCAGCCGAACCGTCAGATCGTTTCTCATATTGTTCTCCGTTTTTCGTTTCCTCGGGCAAGTGCCCGGCTATCATCGCCGCTCTTACCATTCGATTGTATCTTTCCCACAAATAAATGTCAAGGCTCATGCCGGTTTCGACGATTTGACCTCACATTTTTCTTTTCAAACTCTTATCATGTTTTCTTAGTTGCACAAAAATATACAACATTCTGCCTCTGCCCGGTTTTTATGAGAGGCTCTCAAAAGAGTCCAAATACGGAATTTAAACCAGACTGGAGGCAATCAAAATGGCGACGAATCACACATCCAATTACCAGCTGAACCAGTGGGAACCCACCGACCAGGTGCTGCGCACCGACTTTAACGAGGACAATGTCAAACTGGACAGTGCCCTGAACGGCCTGTCCACCACTGCGAAGCAACATGGCACCCAGATTTCCCAAATCAATCAGAAGCTGGTCACCCTGGGCAATTGCCAGATTTACCAGACCTCTTATGTGGGAAATGAGGAGCAAACCATCTCGTTCACCTTTCCTCATAAGCCCATGCTGATTTTTGTTATCGGTCAAACCTCAGCCGCTACCCTGTTTGCCCAGCAAGGCGTTCAGGTCGCCGCAGGTCGGAGTTCAGATCATCACGGCTATAACAGCTTTACCTGGAGCGGCAACAGCGTCAGCTGGACCGCACGGGATGGTTCCACCTATCAATGCAATGAAGACGGGGAAACCTATTTACTTCTGGCACTGTTGGACATGGAACACTAAAAAAACCTCCCCGGCCGAAGCCGGGGAGGTTTTTTTGTTAGACTTACACTAACTCAAATCACTTACTTGAGGATAACGTCGGAAACAACGCCGTCCACAACCAGGCGGTAAGAGTTATTAGTCTTCAGATCGTTCGCGAAGTAAGAGACGTTGTTGGTCTTGCCATCAACGCTCCAGTAAGCGTCGGTGCTGGCATCCACAGTGCCGCTCTTCACGACAATGTAGCCGTTCACGCCAGACATCTGCAGCTCATACTTGTACTCGCCGCTGGTGATGAAGTTGCCACGAGAATCCTTCAGGCTGAAAGCGCCGTTGGTGTCGAGAGCAACGGTCTTGATCTCACCAGTGGTGGTGCCCCAATCGGGATCGTTGTAAGGATCGCACTTGCTGCTCACATCATAGATCACCACAGAGGTGGCAACGCCCTTCTCGACGATGGCGCTGATGCCGTAGTAGTGATCGGTATCAGCAGCGCTGTGACGGTCGTTCAGATCGTTCACGATGGTCTTCAGGCTGCTGACGCCGGACTCGAAGTAGGTCTTCTCGGTGTTGTTGTTGCGCTGAATCAGAACAACCTTCACATCCTCAGCCACACGGAAGCCCTCGGTAGCAGCGGTGTTCAGCCACAGAGTACGGCCGGTCAGGGACAGGTCGTTGGTATCAATGGCCTCGTAGTACAGGACGGTATCCTCATTGTCGACAGCCTCGTCCAGATCTTCGATCTTGTCAACAATCTTATCGCCTGTCAGAGCCTTGCTGGCCAGCTCAACGGAGATGACGTTGCCGTCAGCGTTGAACTTCACCTGATACCAGGTGTACTGCTTCATGGTGCCCAGATCGCTCAGGCCGTCGCCGACCTCGGTCAGGATGACCTCCTCACCGTTCAGGACAACCTTGCGGCTCCAAGTCCACTGATCGGTGGTCTTGTCGTAGGTCTCCTTAAAGACGGAGGAGCTGTGGACGTACACCAGGTTCTTAGCAGAGCCGGCGTCCTCGCCCACCACGATAGCAGCAATCACGTCGCCGTCGTCGTTGTACAGGCTGTACACGCCGCTGGAAACAGTAGCAGTGGTGACGGTCTTGGAGACATCGGTGTCGTCAACATCAGAGATAGCATCCGTATCGCTCCAAGCGGTCAGAGCCACATTGCCGATGCCGGTGGCCACGCTGTCCACGCCGCCGATGATGCCGTAGCTGTTGGTTTTGCCGTTGTCCAGCTCGGACAGGGAGACAGTGACGTACACGGTCTCGTCGGTGCCGTAGACCTTCTTCAGGCCGTTGCCAGTGCTGCCCTTGCCGTTCACGGAGATGTTGCGGTCGTCAATCTTGATGACGGTGTCCTTGCCGGTAACGGTGTCGTTGTACTGGAAGATGGAAGGAACATCCTTCTTATCAGCGAAGGTAGTGGAGCCATCCACAACCTCGTTCACGGTGTAAACCTCGCTGTTGTTCACAGTGTAGGTGCACCAGGTGTTCAGGATGGCAGCATCCTTGTAGTCGGCGGGGATGGTGATGTCGCTCTTCTCCATGTTGACCTTGATGGCCTTCATGGTGCCGTCCAGGAAGATGGCGGAAGCGTCAGCAGTCTGGTTCTTGATGTTGCTGGTGTTCAGGTCAATACCAGTGATGAACACGTAGTTGTTGGCCTTCTCAACCTCTTCCACGCCGATGACATAGCCATAAGCGTCCAGGAACAGGTTGTAGGTCTTGTCCTTCAGGTTGACGGTGCCGGTGCTGGAGTTGGTGTAGTAGTCCAGAACTTCCCAGTCGTACTCAGCAGCGGAAGCGAACTTGTACTCGGTGCCGTCCACCTCAACGGTGCTGGGAGCGCTCTTCCGATAGTCGTTGGAACCGGTCTCGAAGGAGTCGATCTCGGTGCCGGAGATCATCTCGGGAGCGGTCATGGTCTGGATCTTGCCGTCAGCGACGGTGACCAGGAAGGCATCGCCCTCCACCACGTCCTCAATGTCAAAGTCCTCGGCAGAGGCGCTCATGGACTTAACATCCTCGCTGTCGTTGTGCAGATCCTTGAAGTAGACCTCGCCGCTCTTGTTGATGCCGTACACGTCGAAGGGAGCGGTGTCCTTCTTCTCGTTGTAGTCATCGGAAGCAATGGCCAGGTAGGTGTTGATGACGGCGATGGTGACAACATCCTCGTCGTTGTCAACGAAGACCTGGGTCAGAACGCCGTTGCCGGTGCCGCCGACGGTAGCGTCGTTGTTCCGGTTGATGTCGTTCTTGGTGAACCAGTAGTCCTCAGAACCGTTGGGCTGCTCATACTCGCCGTCGATCACGATGTCGAAGGTGTAGTCCTGAACAGTGTTGCGGCTCAGCAGGTTGTACAGGGTGTCGCCGGTCACCTTGGTGGTGTACTCCTGGACCAGCAGATCGGTGTTCACATAGGTGCCGATCTCCTTGCCATCATACTCCCAGTAACGGGCGGGACGGCCGAACACGTCGGTGTCGTCGGTCAGCTTCAGGTCGCCGTTGTACAGCTCCTCACCCAGCTGGACATAGTAACGATCATCGCTGGCGATGTTGGTGGTGCCCACATCGATGCTGTCGTACTTCTTGTTAGCGTTGGTGATAGCAGTGTACTCGGCCTGATAGCCGCTGTTCCAGGTGGTGCCGTCGGGCAGCTTGATCTCAGTGCCGACAGTGCCGGTGAAGGTAACCATGTTAGCCTTCAGGCCGTTCAGCACCAGCTGAGCGATCTGGTTACGGGTCAGAGCGGTCTCAGCGTTAGCGTTGATGCCATCGAACAGGTTGATGTAGGAAGCCTGACGGATGGTAGCGATCTGCCAGTCGGTGTCGAAGTCAGCCTGGTACTGGAAGTAACCCAGGGCCTTCATGATCATCAGGGCAGCCTGAGCGGCAGTCACGTTGTTGGAACCGCCGTACATGTTGTTGCCGATACCAGCAACCACGCCCTCAGCGGCACAAGCGGCCACATAGGGAGCGGCCCAGTCGGGCACATCGGTGAAGGGGTTGGTACCACGATAGTAATCGTAGTCCAGGTTCAGCAGGTTGGACATAACGACAGCGATCTCGTTACGGGTGACATTAGCGTCGGGGTTAAAGTCACCGTTCTCGTCGCCGGTCATGATGCCGACAGCCTGCAGGACTTCAATGGCTTCCACGTTATCGGTAGCCTTGACGTCCTGATAGCTCGCGCCGGTGCCGACAACCATCAGACCCATGGTCATGACAGTAGCCAGAGCCAGGCTCAGAGCCCGTTTCAGGTTTCTCATTCGGAATTCCTCCTTTTTTATTTTGGTCATCCGGCTGAGCCGGACACCAATCGGGGATTTTCTCCCATATTTAGAAGTTAAATCTTTCCCGTTTCCCACAACCCTTACTTCCGTATGGGGCGCTTCCAGTTCGCCCCGGAGGCTCGGGCGGAGATAGGGGCACTCTTCAACTTCTGGCGTCATTTTATCAGAGGCCATTTTGAAAGTCAACGGGCCGGAAGCAAATGTAACAAAGGTGTAACATTGCCCCGCTTTTCTTTCACGGCCCGCCCTTGGCTTCTGTATACCTTATTATATAATATAAAAAAGCACAGAGAACACCTCCCTCTCCCGTACTATCTCCTCTGTTTTTTGCAGCCAGGTCAATGTGGCAGTCCTTTCCTTTTTTGGAAAATGTTAATTTTTATTAAAAATTATTCGGTATCCTTTGACGTTTTGACCAAGAGGCGTTATACTACCATAAAGACTGTTTCCATACAGCCAATACAGGGAGGAATGAAATCATGAAACGTACGCTGCGCACCGCCGTCGCTGCCTTGCTGAGCGTCGGCATCCTGGCCGGGAGCGTTCTGACCAGCTCCGCGGCTTTTACGGACGTCCCCAGCAACCACTGGGCCTATACTTATGTACAGAAGGCTTCAACCAACGGTCTGGTCAGCGGAATTGGCGGCGGGCTTTATGGTGTGGATAACCAGCTCTCCGCGGCTGACTTCTCCACCATGGTATGTGCTCTGCTCTACCCGGGCAAGGCCGATGCGCTGATGGGGAAATCCTCCTATTGGTGGTACCCCTACATGGAGACCGCCTATCAGGTGGGCCTTTTGTCCGGAACTACCGCCGGCAACCGCCGCGCTGCGGACGGAGCCTGGTATTCCTCGGTGGCCGAGGCAAAGCTGACCCGCTATGATCTGGCTCAGATCATCTATAACGCTCAGAAGCTCCAGAGTTGGGAGGCCCCGGATGCCACCAAGCTGCTCATTTATATGTCCCTCATCCCCGACTGGAACCAGATTCCCAGCAACTATCAGACCCCTGTGCTCATGGCCTATGCCGGCGGCTTCCTCACCGGTATGGATGACAAGGGCACCTTCAAGGGCAACGAGTTTATGACCCGCGGCCAGGCCGCCGTGGTTCTGTGCGCCATGCTGGACGCCTCCAAGAAGGTAACCACCCCCACCTACACCAACCGCAACGGCAAGCTGGTCAATGGCGATGACGCCACTGAGAGCAATGTAAAATCCGCTCTGCGGGAGCTGCAGTCTGAGTATTACGAGGGCCAGGTGTGGGATGTGACCCGTACCTATACCTCTGCCAAGCTGGGTACCGGCACCGGCAGCCGCGGCTTTGCCTATATGATCAGCGATAAAGTCTTCGGTGCCCTGCCCTCTCAGACCGTGACTAAGTTCAGCCAGCTGAAGCCCGGCGACGTCATCTACCTCAACGACAAGGATTGGTACGGCGTGGTCACCAATGTGGACGGCGACGACTTTGATTATGTTTATTGCAGCGGTCTGGGCCTCGTCTCCTGGAGAGGCAGTGGAAACATTGACGACCTGGGCAACAAGGACGTGGCTTACACCCGCTATGAGGGTGAAGAGAAGGACGAGGATGTGCTCGCCAACGGCGATGAAGCCACCGAGCGCAACGTGCAGCGTCTGCTGGACGACCTCATGGACGAATATGAGGACGGCGACGAGTGGGATAAGCGCTACGAGTCCGACGTGCTGGGCAGCGGCCGGGATGACAAGGGCTTTGCCTACATGATCAGCGACGAGATCTTCGGCGACCTGGACGTGGAAGAGTTGGACAGCGTCTATGACATGCGGGCCGGCGATATTGTCTACCGCTTTGACGAGGAAATCTATGTGATCGTGCTGGAGGTTGACACCAGCGACGACACCTTCACCTATCTCTACCTGAACAGCAACAACGAGATCTGCTGGAACGACCGGGATTGGCTGGATATGGACCGCTATGACACCGTCTATACCCGCTACCCCACCGATGTGGATGATGATGATGATCGGGACGACGGAACCCTTTCCAACGGCAAGTCCCCCACCCAGTCCAACGTGTCCGCCCTGATTGAAAAGTTCCTGGACGAGGAGTATGCCGAGGGCGACAAGTGGGATTCCTCCTACAAGTCCGACGTGCTGGGCAAGCAGACCCGCGTCTACGGCAGCGAGGCCTTTGCCTATTATCTCAGCGACTATATCTTCGATGAGCTGGACGTAAGCCAGAGCTCTCTGGATGATCTCGCCGTGGGCGACATCATCTGGCTGGAGGAAAAGGGCGACGACGGTGAGTATATCTACTGTGTGGTTACCGATGTGACCAGCAGCCGGGTCTACTACATCTACGCGGAGTACAACGATCGCAGCGATACCTATTATATCGCCTCCGATGACCAGAAGATCTCCAGCATGGACGAGGATTACGACATCGTCTACACCCGCTATCCCTAATCCATATCCAATCCAAACCGGGAAGGCAGCCGCCTTCCCGGTTCTTTTTTCGCCCGGACGTCCCCTCCCTTGCTCCCGGGCCTTCGATGTGATATGATGGGGAAAATCGTCTGACGAACGAAGGAGACCATACCATGTTTCAAGCTGTATGCTTTGACTTTGACTACACCCTGGGGGACTGCACCGAGTCTATTATTGCCGGTTTCCGTCACGGACTTACCGCTCTGGGGTGGCCGGAACCGGACCGGGAGGCGGTACGCGCCACCATCGGCTACCTGCTGGAGGATGCCTACACCATGCTCACCGGAGACAAGGACCCGGAAAACCGGGCGAAATTCCGCCCGCTCTTTTTGGAGGTGGCCCAGGAGCGCCAGCGCCGGGAGGCCACTTTGTTCCCCGGTACTCCGGAGCTGCTGCGCAGCCTGAAGGCCCACGGAATCAAAACCGCCATTGTCAGCACCAAGAAGGGCGACACCCTGGAAATTATTCTGGACCGCTACGGGCTGCTTTCCGATCTGGAAACCGTCATCGGCAGTGCCGACGTCCACCGGCCCAAGCCCGACCCGGAGGGGCTGCTGCTGGCCATGGAGCGCATGGGGGTAACGCCGGAAAACACCCTCTTCTGCGGAGACACCGTTCTGGATGCGGGGGCCGCCCAAAATGCTGGCTGTCACTTTGCCGCCGTCCTCAACGGAACCACGCCGGCCGGTGACTTTCAGGAATATGACCCCGACCACATCGCCGCCGATCTCTTCGATCTGCGCGCCTGGCTGGGGGTATAAGTAAAAAAGCCGTTCTTTTATCCTTGGATAAAAGAACGGCTTTTCTCATTCAGTGGGGCAGCACCAGCGTCACCGCGCATAAAATCAGGGACACCGCCAGCACAACGTCCACGGTCTTTTGATATTGGGAGAACAGCTTCTGCAAGGTGGCCCCGGCAAACAGCCACACCAGATTGGCAACCGGTCCGGTGAGGGGCAGGAAAAGGCCCACAGCAAGCAGATGCCAGAAGGAATCGGTATAGGGCAGCACATAGGCGGACAGGGAGGTAAGGCAGTAAATGATCACCTTTACATTAGTCACCTGCACCAATACGCCGTTTCGGAAGGAGGGGTACGCCGGGTCCTCCTCCCCCAGCTTAATCCCGGCCGAGCGCAGCATATGCCAGGCCAGCCACAGCAGATAGGCCGCTCCCACCCAGGACAAATACCCCACATAGTCGTTCAAAAGGGTTCCCAGCAGCCAGGTAACCAGCACGGCCCCCATACAATCCAAAAAATATCCCACAAACAGGCCCCGCCACTGCCGCAGTGCCGGACCCTTTCCGTAGCGCAGTGCCGCGGACAGGGAACAGAGGTTGGCCGGGCCAGGGGTAATCGCGCCAATATAACAATAGGCCAAAAACGATGGAATTAAGGACACTGGCATACCAAAAACCGCCTTTTTTCGTCATTCGCCCCATTATACC
>DBFWXD010000422.1:0-2247 GCA_048215895.1 Eubacteriales bacterium | reverse complement strand
GTCGGCAACATGGGGCCACCGAAGGAATTCCTCTTTCTCGCGGGAGAGGTACGTCCCGCGCCAGAGGTTCAGCACATCGTCCCATGCCCGATACCCGGCCCGCTGGCCATTGCTCAAAATTTTCTCCACATAGGTGTTGTCAAAGAAGCCCTTAATGAAATCGCCGCGCTCTTTTCTGCCCTCATGGGCTTCAAAGAACGCGGCGATCTCGGCTTTATGGTCTTTTAGGGCGTCGCTGACGCGGAGCAATTCTGTTTTCTCGCTGTCCTCGTGATAGTAGGGGATGTCCGTGCGGGCATTAAAATCATGGTGGCTGTTTTGAAGTCCGGTAGTACCGGATGTCCCATCAACAGGGGCCTGCGGGAGTGCTTCCCCGGCAATCAGTGGATCACTTACACTTCCGTATAGACTAGCTCCGTCAGCGCCATTTCCTCCGCCGCTGCCCGGATGTTGTTCATCAGGCCCACCCACTTCATCTGATCGCTGGCCTTCAGCTCCTCCGTCACGCCCTGCTCCCGCGCTATCCGCGCCGTCAGCTGCTCCACCATCTCCGTGGCCTGCCGGTCGATCTTCTCCAGATGGGCGTTCAGCCTGCCGCTGAGGAGCATCCCCGTGTAGTAGGCGTTCCTGTGGGTCTGAAGGTAACTGCGCCGCAGCATCCCATATTTTCCTACCTTCGGGGCCTCCGGCGCTTCCAGATTGGGCAGGCGGTAGTCGCCCTCCGTCCGGTATGTCAGTTCCATGTTCAACGCTCCTTTCCTGTTTTGTCCTGCCATCATGATACTGCCTGTTTGGAGTTTGCGCAAATGTGCGATTTTCCCTTTGCTCCGCCCGGTACAGGCTCAAAACCGTGCTGGCGATCTCCCGCATGGGCATTTCCGCAATATCGCGCACCGCGCCGCCCAAGATGGAGAGGGTTTCCGGGGTGTCAAAGTCATAGACATGGGCGAAATCCTCGCCGCTGAAATAGTCCATGGGGTCGATGCCGCACCGGGTCAGCATGATAAAGGCCACGCTGCTCTCCACCAAGCCCCTGAACCATGTTTCAGTGCTGAGATCGTCCAGTTCTTCCAGCAGGCTGCCCTCTTTGATGCCCCGCAGCTCCGTGAGGTAGTCGCCAAAGTTGTCCTCCACGATGACCTTCGCCGTTTCCAGAAGGCAGGCGGCAAGACCAGAGCGGTCCGGGAACTCGCCATAGCTGTTCTCCAGCGCCTCGATCACCGCGTCCTCATACCGCGGCTCCATCTTCCAGATGGGGATGGTGCGCCCCTGGCGGCTGTTGGTATCAGACATATCAAAGACATACCGCAGCTTATAGCCCCGGTCTGTATCCACCAGCAGGGCGATCCCCCTGGTGCCCTGGTTGACATAGCGGCCATGCTTGTTCCAGAAGTCGATCTGGGCGCAGGCGGTGGCGTCCGGCTTCTGTGCGTAGATCAAAAGCTGGTCACGGAAATTGTACTTGAAGTTGTGGGCGGCGGTGGTCAGGAACGCCATATAGTTCCCGCTGTTGGCGGAAATTTCGCGGGTCTTTTGCGCCGCAAGCTCTACAATGGAGTCCAGTTTTTTCGCCACGCTCTATCCCTCCGTTTCCTCATAAGATTGCAGCAGGCCCTTTGCTGCCGCGGCGATTTTAGAGATGCGCCCGGTGAGCTGGGCGACGGTGGCCCTGACCTCTAATCGCCGCGCCGCGTAGAAGTAGCCTGCATCGGCGCTGCAAATGGGGTGGCCGTCACAGCGCAGGCGGTTGACCGCCCGCCGCAGCTCCGTCCCGCCGACATGAAACGCGGCCTCCAGCTCCTTGCTGGAAGCTGCGTTCTCCTGTCCCTTGTGGTATTTCTTCAGGTACGCGCACAGGGCCTCATCAATGGATACGCCCTTCATCGGGCCTCGCCTCTGTCCTGGCGGCGGGACTGGATGGGCCGGCCACGCTTATTGTATCGGCTCGGGTCGGCGGCAGAGGATGTCCAGCCCTGGGTGGCCCCGGCCAACATCGCCGCTGCCTGCGCCCGGGTCACGCCCATATTGCCGTTGAGGACATCCGCCGTCTGCTGGGGCGTTTTCCCTTTGAAATGGGCCATGGGGGACACCTGATACCCCGGCTTGTACCGCTCTATGGCGATCAGCTCGCCGGATGATGGCAAAATGGCAAAGCACTTCTCCGGCAGGGGTGGTGTCAGTGGCAGGACGGTGTTGTGGCAGCGTTCCATCTGCTCGGCAAACTGGCAGATGTGAAACAGGCTGTCC
>DBFWXD010000421.1:0-2889 GCA_048215895.1 Eubacteriales bacterium | reverse complement strand
CCGGAGGCACCACCGGAATGGGCTGAGGCGCCTCGGGCAGCACCTCGGGCTGCACCGGCTCAGGCTCGGGCTGGGGCGGCTGCTCCTGCTTCACCTTGGGCTGGAGCAGGAGATCCGGGGCGGGTACACGGGGCGTGCGGTTGAAGAAGCCCCGCTTCTCCTCCTTTTTGGGCTCCCGGCCCACCAGGGGGCCATCCTCCACGGGAATGTCGATGGGCGCCCGGGCGGTTGTCTTGGGCACGGGAACCTCCTCCCGGGCCAGCTCCCGGCGGCTCTTCCGGGGCACCGGCTCGGGCTCAGGCTCGTAGTCATACTCCGGCCGGTCGGTAAACCAGCGCACCACATCACCCACCGTGCGGTGGAAGGCGGCAAGCCCCACCACCAGGCCCAGCAGCACAAAGAGGATGGTGGAGCCGATGGGGGTAAAGAGGGCCACAAAGCCCTGGGCAATCACGCCGCCCACGCCTCCGCCGGACTTCAGCTCCATGCCGCTGGCCACCAGCGTCCCCCACAGCTTGGTATCCCAAGGCAGGGGATCCACCAGCAGCCCGTGAACCAGACAGGAGAAGATGAGGGGCAGCATCAGCGCGCACACAAGGCGCAGCCGCACCGGTCTGCCCCGGTGGAAGGCCAGGATATACGCCCCCAGCAGCAGTGCGGGGGGCGTCAGCCAAAAGCCATAGCCCAAAAGGCCCTTCACCAGGTTGCAGAACCAGTGGATGAAGATCCCCTCGGTATTGAAGTAGCCAAAGGCAGTAAAGATGGCCAGCAGAAAGCAGACCACGCCTCCCAGCTCCCGGCGGATGGGGCGGCTTTTGGAGGCAGGCGGACTCTTTCGGCTGCCGCTCTTCGCCCGGGAAGAGGAGGATGCCGTCCGCTTCCCTCCGGAGGAAGACCTGGTGCGGCTGCCCCCGGTTTTCTTTTGTGTGGATGCCATAAACTCTCGATCCTTTCAGGGCTCAGGCTTAGGCGGCAGGAACCAGGGTCCAGCCCATCAGGCTCAGGACGAGGAACACAAGGCCAGCGGCCCAGCAGTAGTAGGCAAAGGCGCCGAACTTGCCCTTGGAGGCCAGCAGATTCACAAGGCCAATGGCAAAGTAACCCACCACCCCGGCGATGACCATACCCAGCAGATACTTGGGCAGGGCCCCCTCGGGGAGGGGCTCGGCGGCCTGAACGGTCTTGATGACCTTCAGCAGGGTGGCTCCCAGCACGGCAGGCAGGGACATGAGGAAGGAATAGCGCACGGCAAACTTCCGGTCAAAGCCACGGGCCATACCGGCGGAGATGGTGCAGCCAGAGCGGGACAGGCCGGGAATGGTGGCAAAGCCCTGGGCCACGCCCACCAGCAGCACATCCACCAAAGTGGCATTCCGGGCAGTCTTGCGGCCCTGGTTCATCCGGTCGGAGAAGAAGAGAATGCAACCGGTGACCAGCAGGGCGCAGCAGACAAAGATGGGGTTGGAGCCAAAGGACTCCACCTTGCTCTCAAAGGGCAGCACCAAAAACAGAGGCAGGGTACCCACAATGATGAGCAGCACCAGCCGCCGGGCCTCCGGGGGATTCCCCTGGGAGGGGTCACGGGAAAACAGAGCGGCCACGCCCCGGAAAAACTCCACGATCATCTCCATGACATCCTGGAAGTAGTAGATGCACACCGCCATCAAGGTGGCAAAGTGGAGCAGGATATTGAAGAGGTTATCCGGCTCTTCCATGCCGAAGAAGTGCTGGAACAAGGTCAGGTGCCCGGAGCTGGAGATGGGCAGAAACTCGGCCACGCCCTGGACAAAACCCAGGACGGCAGACATTAAGTAGGTCAAAATAAGATCCCCCTTGAAGTGTTGTTCGCCTCAATGGACGCTATTACTATATTACCACAAAGGGGAAAACAATTCCAGTCTTTTATGATCGAGTTATGTCAACTTTCAAAGAGAGCCTCGCCGTGAAAGCGGCGAGGCTCTGCAATTCCAAACTTCTGCCCTCTACTTTCCAATCTGCCGATAAAGCTCCTCCATGGCATCGGACAGCCCGCCGATCCGGTCGATGAGCCCCAGCTCCACCGCCTCCTCCCCATAGATGACGCTGCCCACATCGGCGGCCAGCTCTCCGGTCTGGAGCATAAGGCGTGTAAAGTCTTCTCGCCTCACATGGCTGTTGGCGGTCACAAACTGGAGAATGCGCTCCTGAATCCGCTCAAAGTAGTAGAAGGTCTGGGGCACCCCGATGACCAGGCCGTTGAGGCGCACCGGGTGGATGGTCATGGCCGCCGAGGGGGCGATGAAGGACACCTTGGCCGACACCGCCAGGGGCACGCCGATGGAGTGGCTGCCCCCCAGCACCAGGGAGACCGTGGGCTTTGACATGGAGGCGATGAGTTCGGAGATGGCCAGACCCGCCTCCACGTCTCCCCCGCCATTATTGAGCAGAATGAGCAGTCCGTCAATCTGGTCGCTCCCCTCCACCGAGGCCAGCAGGGGCAGCACATGCTCATATTTGGTGCTCTTGCTGGTCTGGGGCAGAAGCTGGTGCCCCTCGATCTGGCCCACAATGGTGAGCACATAGATGGTCCCCCGGTCCGTACGGATGAGGGAGGAGCCTAGGTCCACAATGGGCTGGAGCCCCTCCTCTCCCCCCTGCTCCTGGATGATTTCGTCCATAAAAATCCCTCCTGTTCCCAGTTAGGATGTGCCGACCGGGGGATTTTTACCCCAAAAACACCCCTCTACTTTTCGTAGGTTGCATTTTTTCTGCCGCTGGGGCATAATGGCCCCAATGAAAGGAGCTATCTTCATGGACAATCTGCAATTTGGGGCCTTTGTGGCCCAGCTGAGAAAAGAACGGGGCATGACCCAAAAGGAGCTGGCCGATATCCTCCACGTCACCGACAAG
>DBFWXD010000420.1:0-5823 GCA_048215895.1 Eubacteriales bacterium | reverse complement strand
GATGAGCACGCCGAAGCCGTTTTTCCGGGCGCTGGAAGCAAATTCCGCGGCGGCAGCGGGGGTGCGGTGGGCGCTGAGGATGTGGGCCTCATAGGGGATCCCAAAGGCCTTCAGCTGCTCGCAAGCACCCTTGACCACGGGCCAATCGCTGTCAGAACCCATAATAACCGCGACTTTTTTCATAGGGATAGCTCCTTTCAAAAAAGATTCAGGCCATCTGTATGGTGTGTACAGACAGCCTGGAGATTTTTACCGGTTCCCTTTGGACAGATTGAGGCCGTGGCCGAAAATGCTCTTGGGACAAAACAGGGGAAAGCGGAGCATAGGACACACCTCTTTCTATCAATTAGAGTTTTATTTTATCGAAAAAACGCAGCCTTTGCAAGAGGGCGGATGATTTTCGTAGGCTTGAACAAGATGGGCGGGCGGAAAGAAGGAAAATCTTGGTGCTCAAAACCTAAAGAAGACCGGCCGTGGTGAGAATGCGGGTGACTGAGGCGCTGCGCAGGGTCCAGGCGGCGGTGGCCGCGTGGTTCTGGCGGCGCTGAGAGACAAACCCGGGGACCTCATCCAAAGCGTGCTCACACAGGGTGAGAAATTCCTCCTCGTCGTGGGCGGAGTAGACCACATCGGGGAAGGGCTCCACCTGGTCGGGCCATACCATAGATACAATGGGTTTTCCAGTGGCCAGGTACTCGTAAAAGCGGGGGGAGACCACGTCGTCATAGGGGCGCTGCTCCCGCAACAGCTCCAAGAGCACATCGCAGCGGTAGAGCCAGTTGGGCACCTCATTTACCGGCCGGGAGCCGGGGATGATTACGTTGGGCTGGCGCTTGAGGTGGGGGAGCAGGGGATTGCCCTTCTCCCGCCGGCCCAGCAGCACAAAGGTCCAGTCGGGCCGCTCCAGGGCAGCGTAAAGGATGGGGGTCAAATCCAGATCGGCCCAGATGGTCCCCGCCCAGCCGAAGAGCGCTCCGCGAACCTGGGGCAGGGGATCGGGACGGTTAAACTCCGGAGCAAACAGGGGGAGGTTAATGCCGTTGGGCAGCAGAACAATATTGCTGCTGCATGGGGAAAGGCGGTTGGCCAGCTGCAGAGAGGCGGCGAAGACCACGTCGGCAGCCTGGGCCAGGCGACCCTCCCAGTGGGGCGGAAGCTCGTCCCACTCCCGGTCGCAGTCGTAGATCAAAGAGTCGTAGCTCAGGTGGTCCAGCACATGGACGTGCTCCGGGCTGGTGACCCAAAGCAGGGGGTCCAGAAACCGGTGCCGGGCCGCCTTGGAGGCAATGAACTGCCCGATATGCCTGCGCTGGGCCCGGAACAGGGCGCCGTGGTGCTCATTCAGGGGGAGCAGGGGGACGGGCAGGGTGTAGGCCGTTACATTGGGGCGGACCGGAAGGCCCTTTTGATACAGGGCGGAATCCTTCCAGTGCTGACCCGGGGAAAAATAGAGAATTTCAGCATCCCGCATACGGGAAATGAGCTGTTGGGTGCGTCCGGGAAGCCGGCTCCAGGGCTCGGTGGACAGGCATATGATTTGCTTCAAGAGAAAGCCTCCCCTCCGGTAAAGGTTGACGAATGAGGAATTTTCTCTTATTATAATATGAGACGGGGAAGACAGTCAAGCCGCTGGGGCGAAGGGTGTCGGAACCGGAGGAATAAGCAAGGAGAAAATGTAAATGTTAGAAGCTTTACAGCAACTGGACGGCAGCCTGTTGCTCTGGATACAGACCCTGCACCTGAGCTGGCTGGACCCGGTAGTTGCCGCCTTTACATCCCTGGGGAACGCGGGTATGCTGTGGATTGTCCTTTCCCTGGTCATGGTGTGCTGGCGGCCGACCCGAAAGGCGGGGATTCTGGCGCTGCTGGCCATGGTGCTGGGGCTGCTGGTGACCAATGTGACCATCAAGCCCCTGGTGGAGCGGACCCGGCCCTGGCTGGACCTGCCCATCACTCCGCTGGTGGTGGAGAACGATCCCCATTCCTTCCCCTCGGGGCACACCTGCGCCGCCTTTGCTGCAGGCATGATCTGGCTGCGGACCCTGCCCTGGAAATGGGGGCGGGTGCTGGCGGTGGTGCTGGCGGTTTGCATGGGGCTGTCCCGGCTGTATGTTGGAGTCCACTATCCCACAGACGTGCTGGCGGGCGCGGTGATCGGCTCGCTGTGTGCCTGGGCTGCCTGGAGACTTTCCCTCTGTTGGGAGAGAAAACATCATAACCTGAACGGCCCGGGGGCCGTTTCCAATTCATGAGGAACAAACGCATAGAGAGGAGAAACCATTATGTGGAAAACTGTCGGCTACTATAACGGCGAGATGGGTCCTCTGGAGGAGATGAAGGTGCCCATGGGGGACCGGGCCCTGTACTTCGGGGACGGCATCTACGAGGCCACCTGTGTGGCCAATCGGGTGCCCTTTGCCCTGGATGACCATCTGGACCGGATGTACAACAGCCTGCGGCTGCTGGAAATCCCCTTCCGGAAGGACCGGGACTGGATGAAGGCGGAGCTGCAGAAGGTCATCGATGCGGCGGAGGATTCCCCCGTCCATTTCCTCTACTGGCAGATCTCCCGGGGCGTCTGCCCCCGGAACCACCCCTTCCCCAAGGATGTGGAGCCCACGCTCATGGTCTATGTGAAGCCTCACACCATGAAGCCCATGGATAAGCCCTATAAGCTCATTTCCATGGAGGACATTCGCTTTAAGCTGTGCAACATCAAGACCCTGAATCTGATCCCCAGCGTACTGGCCAACCAGCGCGCGGTGGAGCGTGGGTGCGATGAGGCGGTGCTCCACCGGGGCAGCCGGGTCACCGAGTGTGCCCACAGCAACATCTCCATCTTGAAGGATGGGGTGCTGCGCACCGCGCCTACCGACGAGCTGATCCTGCCGGGCATCACCAGAAAGCATCTGCTGGCCCTGGCCAGGGAGAACGGCATTCCCACCGATGAGACGCCCTTCTCCATGGTGGAGCTGATGAACGCCGATGAGATCATCGTCACCAGCTCCAGTGCTCTGTGCATGATGGTGGAATCCATTGACGGGATCCCCGTGGGCGGAAAGGACCGGGCGCGGCTGAAGTTGCTTCAGGATGCCTATCTGGCCAAGTTCCAGCGGGAGACCGCCAAGTAAAAGTGTTCAACTCGGTTGCGGCCGGGGCCTTGAGGCCCCGGCCTTTTTTCTGCGCTTAATGGGAAAAGCCCCGGCCGCAGCCGGGGCTTTTCCAGAAACAACCGGGGAAAAATCGGGAGTGCACGGATCAGCCGCGCAGGTACTTGTCTCCCAGCTCTTTGTAGTGGTCCACGTTGACGAACTTCAGGTATTCGGCAAACTCCATCATGTCGCCGGTGTAGCCCTCGTCGGTCTCGTGCTCCTTCATATACTTCAGAATGGACATAAGGGCGGCGGTCTGAGCGAACAGGCAGCTGACGGGGAAGGTGACAATCTTATAGCCCAGCTTGCCGCAGTCGGCGGCGGTCATGCCGTCGTTGATGCCCTTGTGGCGGTACAGGCCCAGGTGGATGGGGCCGTTGACCCGGGAGGGCAGCAGCTCCAGCTCCTTGCGGGTCTTGGGCAGAATCTTCACCATGTCGGCGCCGGCCTCCATGTAGGCGTTGGCCCGCTCAATGGCCTCCTCAAAGGGGGCGTCGGTACGGGCAATGATGAGCATGTCCGGGTCCTCACGGGTGGCCACAGCCGCCTCGATCTTGCCCACCATCTCCTCGGTGCTGATGACCTCGGGAGCCTTGATAAAGGGGCAGTTGGGGGGCTGCTTCTGGTCCTCAATAAACAGGCCGGCCACACCGGTCTTCTCATACTCGCGCACGGTGCGGATGACGTTCATGGCGCTGCCGTAGCCGCCCTCCGCGTCGGCCAGAAGGGGAATATCCACCGCGTCCACCATCTTGCTGAGGATGGAGACGGTTTCGTTCAAAGCCAGAAGTCCGGTGTCCGGCTGGCCCAAAACCACGCCGTGCATACCGTAGCCGGTGGTGCCGGCCAAAGAGAATCCAGCCGCCTGGATAGCACGGGCGCTCAGTGCGTCATAGGCGCAGGGAGCGATCAGATAGTCGTTCTCGGCCAGGAGCTGGCGAAGCTTTTTGTTTTGCTTACCCATGGAGAATCCTCCCTTTCAAATTTTCTAAATTCATTATAGTCAGAGGATATTTCAAAGTCCAATACTACTTTTTTTGCAAAACACCGGATATGATTGATGTTTTCTATCATAACCGGAGGAGAAAAAATACTTGACAAAGTCAAGTTATAGTCATATACTTGACTTTGTCAAGCTGAAAGGGGGAGACCTATGACCGAGACATTTTCCTACCGCTGCATTACCTTTTACCGCAGCTTCGTGGCCTATACGTCCCACCGTCTTCAGGAGCTGGGGCTGAGCTTTGGCGTGCTGTTTCTCCTGGTCTATGTGGGCAAGCACCCGGACTGCACCCAGGGGGAACTGACCCAGGCCCTGGAGCTGGACTGGGGCTACTGCCAGCGCAGCGTGGTCAAGCTGGTGGAAGACGGCTTTCTGCTCCGGGAGCGGAAGGGCCGGGCCTATCACCTGGATTTGAGTGAAAAGGGGCGGGAGGCCTTTGAGCTGAGCCACCAATTCTTTTCCGATTGGGATGAGCAGGTGCTGGGCGCATTGGGAGAAGAAGAACGGGAGCAGCTGTTTGCCCTGCTGGACAAAGTAAAAACCAAGGAAGGAATCTCTGACCCATGTACGAGACCATTTTAAGTCCGATCCAATACGGCGGGCTCACCTTAAAAAACCGAATCATCTTTGCCCCCACCTCCATGGGGCTGCCCCAAGAGGAGTGGCTGGCGCGCCTGCGGACCATCGCAGCAGGAGGGTGTGCCATGATCATCCTTGGTGACATTCCGGTGGGAAAGCATGGCTTTGGGCCCTCGCTGTATACGGAAAAGGGGCGCGCGTTCTATCGAGAGTTGGCCCAGATGGTCCATGAGGAGGGGTGCATGCTGTGTGCCCAGCTTCATCAGTCGGACTCCAACCTCAAGGCCATGCTCAAGTATGTGCCGGGGGTGTTGACCAAACGGATTTCCATGGAACAGCTTCGGCCCCTGCTCAATGAGGAGGTGGGCCCCTATATTACCGGACTGCCCGCCAAAAAGGTACGGGAGATTACCGCCAGCTTTGGCGTGGCCGCCGGACTGGCCAAAGAGGCCGGGTTTGACATGGTTCAGGTCCACGGGGACCGGATGTGCGGCAGCTTCAGCTCCACGCTATACAACCACCGAACGGACGAGTACGGCGGCAGCCCGGAGAACCGGGCCAGATTTGCGGTGGAGGCGGTGGAAGCGGTGCGCCGGGCGGTGCCGGACCTGCCCATTGATTTCAAGCTGGCGGTTCGCCAGGAAGAGCCCCACTACGGAAACGCCGGCGTGCTGGGGGAGGAGCTGAACGTGTTTGTTCCTCTGCTGGAGCAAGCTGGAGTGACCAGCTTTCATGTGACACTGGCCAACCACGGAAGCCTTACCGATACCATTCCTCCGGCAAATCATCCCCAGTTTGGGCAGGAGGGGTGTTTCCTGAAGTTCTGCGATCAGGTGCGGGCCTTGACGGACCGTCCCATCTGCGGAGTTGGAGGGCTGACGGACCCGGACTTTATTGAGGAACAGTTATCCGCCGGAAGAATCGACTGCGCCGCCATGAGCCGGCAGCTCATTGCCGATCCCGATTGGCCGAAAAAGGTGGCCTCGGGGAATTTGGAGAATCTGCACCGCTGTGTGCGCTGTAACCGGGCGTGCCTGGGGGGCATGATGGCCCACAAGGGCGTCCACTGCATTTATGAAAAAAAGGAGG
>DBFWXD010000042.1:0-2910 GCA_048215895.1 Eubacteriales bacterium | reverse complement strand
GCATGGTTGGAGCCGCCGTGAGATGACGCCGAACAGCCGCCGGGGGATGGCGGGCCGCCGGGGTGAATTGTCTCGCCGTCGAGCCTTGACAACTTCTGGAAGGTTTCTATAACAACTTCCGGAAGGTTTCTATAGCCATGCTTGCCAGAACTCAGAAACCATAGTATACTACGGTTAGCGACAACGAACTCTTGGATTGGAGGATAGCATTATGGACATGAAACAACTGGAGATTTTTGTGACTGCCTGTGAGCGGGGCAGTTTTTCACAGGCGGCAGCCTGCATGTATATGACCCAGCCGAATATCAGCAAATCGATCCGAGCCTTGGAACACGAATTAGGGCGGCCCCTCCTGATCCGAAACGCAAAAGGAGTACAGCCCACCACCTACGGGAAGACTGTGCTGGAGCATGCACAGATGATCCTGAAGACGGCCGCCACAATCTCCTCTCTGGCTATCCCAGACGAGCAGGATAATTTGAGCCTGTCCACGTATCCCAGCAATATGGCGGCCCGCCTGTTGGTGGATTTCTATCAGACATGGGGACCCGCCATCCATATTGAGCATCATGAGGGTACGGTCGAGGAGATCACCGACCATGTCCACCAAGGGATCTCCGAGGTTGGCATTGTCTATGTGGCAAAAAAACAGACTGGCACGTTCCAGCATATTCTCTCCCATAAGAAATTGGAATTTATTCCCCAGAGCGAAAAGAGCATTTGCGTCTATGTGGGCCCCAACCATCCGCTCTACCACGCGGACAGCGTGGACTTTTCCGATCTGCCCTGCCTGAAATTCATCCGGGGTGTGCGGGACTTCTTCTCAATGGAGCATCATCTGGAAACGGTGAGCATGGGCGTGATCGATCCCGGCGTCATGAAGCATGTTGTGTACAGCAACAGCGACCATCTGGTCACCAATTTTCTGCTCCATACGGATGTGTGCAGCCTCGGCCTGAACTTTATGTACCGGCCTTACGAGCAGTACGACATCAAGCCCCTGGCCATCAATGGCTGCGAGCCCTTTCTCCAAATCGGCTATGTTCGGACACCTGAGCGCCCGCTCTCACCCCAGGCGCGCTGGCTGACGGACCGCTTTGGTGAGATGCTGCAGGGGTATGAACTCCAGTTATAGCTTTCCATAAAAATTTCGCCTCTGGTAAGCCATAGCTAACCACTGTATACTGATAAAGCGCGGCGGAACCCCGTAACTTTAAAACTGGAGGTATTTATGAAAAGAAAATTGTTAACTGCGCTGCTCTGTGGTGCTTTGATGCTAACGGCCCTGGCTGGATGTGGCCAAGGGGCAGATGACCAGTCTGGCGCTAACGGCGCTTCCGCAGATGGTGAGAATATTGCCAGGGACGAACTGGTCTTTGTGAACTACCGGGATATCCGGGATCTGAATCCGCATCTGTATGCGGGAGAGATGTATGCTCAAAGCATCCTCTATGATACGCTGGTGAGCAACACCAGTGAGGGCTATGTGGGCTGCTTGGCCGAGGATTGGACGATCAGCGAGGACGGCCGGATCTACACCTTCAACATCCGAGATGGAGTGAACTTCTCCGATGGTACGCCCTGCGACGCCAACGCAATTCTGGCCAACTTCAACGCGATTTTGGAGAACCGGGAGCGCCACACCTGGCTGGAGATGATGAACCTGCTGGTGAGCGTGTCCGCCCCGGACGATGATACCTTTGTTATTGAGATGAGCGAGCCATACTATCCTATGCTCACCGAGTTGGCCTGCATCCGTCCCTTCGCCATGATTTCACCTAACTGCATGATCGACGGCAGCACCAAGGACGGAGTCAACGGCTATATCGGCACCGGTCCCTATGTACTCACGGATTTTGTCACCGACGAGTACGCGGTCTTTGAGCGCAACGAAAACTATTGGGGAGAGAAACCCACCATCCAGAAGATCACTGTCAAAGTTATCCCTGATAACCAGACCCGTATCATGGCGCTGGAGAACGGAGAGATCGATCTGATCTTCGGCAAGAATATGCTGGACGCCGATGCCATCAGCCAGTATGTGGACAGTGACAAGTTCACAGTCGGCCTGTCTGACCCCACCTCCACCCGCCATATCGTCCTCAATACCACCCATGACATTCTGGGGGACAAGGCGGTGCGGCAGGCTCTCCAGCACGCTACCAACCGGCAGGCCATCTCCGAAGGTATCTTCTATGGCTTGGAGCCGGCGGCCGACACCCTCTACTCCACCACTGTACCCTACTGTGACGTGGGCCTGGAACCTTATGCCTACGACATGGACGAGGCCGCCCGCCTGCTGGACGAAGCGGGCTGGACCATGGGGAGTGACGGTATCCGGGCCAAGGATGGTCAGAAACTGGCTCTGGATCTTCTTTATAACAGCGACAGCGTCACCGAAAAGACCATCTCCGAGTACCTACAGAGCGAATACCTGAAACTGGGCATCTCTCTGAACATCCACGGCGAGGAGGAGCAGTCCTACCGTGACAACATGAAGGCCGGCAACTTTGACATGGTGTTCAACATCTGCTGGGGGATGCCCTATGATCCCCAGTCTTCTCTGGCGGCCATGCGTGCCCCGGTGTACGGCGACTACGCCGCACAGCAGGGTCTGGAGGACAAGGCGGAGATCGATCAGGCCATCACCGACATTCTCACCTCCACCGATGAGGCGGAACGCCAGGAACTGTATACCTTCGTGCTCACCCGGCTCCACGAGGACGCCGTCTACATCCCCCTAACCTTCGAGACCAACAAGGCCCTTTATACCTCCGACCTGAAAGGGGTCCACTTCGGCACCGACCAGTATGACGTGGACTTCGCCAGCATGTACTTTGAGTAAACTGTCAGCGAGGGCCGCTTCCTTGGAGGCGGCCCTCATGCTGGTTCTGTGATATGAAGTAGAAA
>DBFWXD010000419.1:0-2235 GCA_048215895.1 Eubacteriales bacterium | reverse complement strand
GACGAGAGCGCCATGACCGGGGAGTCGGTGCCCGTGGAGAAGCAGGCCCGGGAGGCCCTGCCCGAGAGCACTCCCCTGGGGGACCGGGTGAATATGCTCTGTTCGGGCACCCTCATCACCGCCGGTCGGGGCACCGCCCTGGTGGTGGCCACCGGGATGGAGACGGAGATGGGGCAGATTGCCGGGCTGCTGCTGGACAGCGGCTCCGGGGAGACGCCCTTGCAGCGGAAGATGGGGGAGATTTCCAAGTCACTGTCCTTCCTGTGCCTGTGTGTGTGCGCGGTGATGTTTGGGGTGGGGCTATTCCAGGGAAAGGACATGCTGGAGATGTTTCTCACCGCCGTGTCCCTGGCGGTGGCGGCCATCCCCGAGGGGCTGCCCGCCATCGTCACCATCGTGCTGGCTTTGGGGGTGCAGCGGCTGGCCGCCCGGGGGGCCATTGTGAAGAAACTCCCGGCGGTGGAGACCCTGGGCTGTGCGGGGGTCATCTGCTCGGACAAGACAGGCACCCTCACCCAGAATAAAATGACCGTTCAGGAGGTGTGGGCCCTGCCCGGCAGCCGCCGCAGGGAAATTATGACCGCCGCCTGCCTGTGCTCCGATGCCCGCCTGGTGTGGAAGGCGGGGGCGCCCACCGCCAGCGGAGATCCCACCGAGGCCGCCCTGGTGGTGGAGGCCGCAAGGGAGGGCGTGGACCAGCAGAAGGAAGGGGAGGAGCGGCCCAGGGTAGCCGACATCCCCTTTGACTCCTCCCGCAAGCTCATGTCCACCATACATACCAATCCCCAGGGCGGCTGGACCGCCTATGTGAAGGGGGCCCCGGACGTGCTGCTGGGGCAGTGCTCGGCCACGGTGCGGGGGGCTATGTCATCGGCGGAGCGGGAGCGCATTCTGGCCGCCAACGAGGCCATGGCCTCCCGGGCCCTGCGGGTCATTGCGGTGGCCCGGCGGGATTTGAGCAGTCTTCCCCGGCAGATGGAGCCGGAGACGGTGGAGCGGGAGCTGACCTTTTTGGGCCTGTTTGGCCTGATGGACCCGCCCAGACCGGAGGTGCGCTATGCGGTAGCCCAGTGCCATCTGGCGGGGGTGCGTCCGGTGATGATCACCGGGGACCACCGGGCCACGGCCCTGGCGGTGGCGCAGGAGCTGGACATTGCCCGGCCGGGGGACTGGACGGTGACCGGGCCGGAGCTGGACTTTATGCCCCAGGAGATGCTGGAGGAGGACATTGAGAAGTTTTCCGTCTTTGCCCGGGTCTCCCCGGAGCACAAAATGCGCATTGTTCAGGCATGGCAGAAGAAGGGAAAGGTAGTGGCCATGACCGGGGACGGGGTCAACGACGCTCCCGCCCTGAAGAGCGCGGACATTGGCTGCGCCATGGGCCGTACCGGCACCGACGTGGCCAAGGGGGCCGCCCACATGATCCTCACCGACGACAACTTTTCCACCATCGTCTCCGCTATTGAGGAGGGCCGGGGCATCTACTCCAACATCCGCAAGGCCATCCACTACCTGCTCTCCTGCAACATCGGGGAGATTGTCACCATCTTTGCAGCTACCCTGCTGGGCTTTGGGCAGATGCCTCTGGTGCCCGTGCAGCTTTTGTGGCTCAATCTGGTTACCGATTCCCTGCCTGCCCTGGCCCTGGGGGTGGAGCCGGTGGAGGAGGGGGTCATGGAGCAGCCCCCCAGAAAGGCATCGGAAAACCTCTTTGACCGCAGCTTCACCTTCCGCTTGCTCTGGCAGGGACTGATGGTGGGCGGCCTCACCCTGGCGGCCTACTGCCTGGGCTTTCTCCGCCTGGCCCAGCCGGGGATGGAAGGGGCGGTGGCCAACACCATGGCCTTTGCCACGCTGACCATGTGTCAGCTCTTTCACGCCTTTAATGTGCGCAGCGAGGACCGCTCCCTGTTTGCCCAGGGGCCCTTGTCCAACCCGGCCATGAACCGGGCATTTCTGGCGGGGATGGCCATGGAGCTGTCGGTGCTGCTGCTGCCGCCGCTACAGCGGGTATTTTCGGTCATTCCCATGGATGGGCGGCAGTGGTTTTGGGTGCTGGTTCTGGCCATGGCCCCCATCCCCGTGTGTGAGCTGGGCAAGGCGCTGAGACGGGGCAAGCCCAGCGGGGAAACGGCAGAAAAAAAGGAAATGGCTCTGCATTGATTCGTTGATATAGGTATAAACTCCCTTTTGTTCTGGAACACTATTCCGGAACAGGAGGGAGTATTTCTATGC
>DBFWXD010000418.1:0-5609 GCA_048215895.1 Eubacteriales bacterium | reverse complement strand
GGGCAAGGAGTACGTCATGAAGGACGGCGACATTGTGCTGTTCCGGTTTAACGTGTAATCTGGAACGCCGTCCTTCATGAATCCCGCCAAAGGCGGCGCGGCGCCCCTGCGCCGTGCAGGCGTTTTGCCCGCAAAACCCTGCCAGCCGGTGGAATTCACTTCCACCGGCTGTTTTTCAATTCGGGGCCCCCGCGGAATGTATTCCGCGGGGCTGGACGGCGATATCGTGCTGTTCCGGTTTAACGTGTAATCTGGAACGCTGTCCTTCATGACCCCCGCCTCCGGCGGGCGAACTGCAATCAGCATAACAGAGGCCCCGGAACCGTCTGGTTCCGGGGCCTCTGGGCTGTTGAGCGCCTTGACTGTCTACATATTCTTTGTGGTAATCCAGTCCACACCCGTTCCGCAGATATCCTGAACCACCACCGCTCCGGCGTCCACCGGAGCGGTGAGGCGGACTTCCTTCAACAGATTCATGGCTTGGATAATCAATTTTTTGGGAATCTCCCCCGAGGTCTTGACCGGGCAGCAGGGGTGAATTGCCCCTTCTATCCGAACAATGCTGGTCAACGTCCGGGTGGGCGCTGTCAGCTCCTTATGTCCATATTCCTTTCCCCTGGGGCATCCATACCCCGTAACCAGAAACCCGTTCTCCTCATCCACATTCAGGCGACAGCCCTTGGGGCACACAATACAGGTAAGCTCCGTCATTCCTTCGCCCCCCTTTCCGCCGCCAGAGAAACCGTCAGTTTCCCGTCCCCCGCCCGCTCCAGCAGACGCTTGGGCAGGACAATGTGCTCCATCTCACCCGGAGCCATGTGCTCCCTGGAGAAGCTGCATAGCTCCTCCCCTGAAGAGGTCACGCAGATACGACGGTTCCGGTACACGTTGTCAACCCGGAAAAAGAGATCCACGCCCTTCTCTACATGGGCGGGCCGTATCTTCTGCGGCACCGTATAAGTGACCCCCGCGCCATTCTGCACCTCCAGGCAGGACAGGGCAGGGGAGCTCTGACCTGCCGCCGCATACCGGGCCGCCGCTGCACCGGCCCGCCGGCTCTCCGCCGTGACAAAGTCGACCAGATCATGGACATGGACGACATTACCGCAGCTAAAAATTCCGGGAGTCACCGTTTCCATGTTTTCAAAAACTACGGCGCCGCTGGTTCGGCTGTCAATGGGAATTCCTGCGGCGCGGGTCAGCTCGTTTTCAGGAATAAGTCCAACGCTCAGCAGAACGGTGTCGCAGTCAAACTTGATTTCCGTACCTGGTATTGGCCTGCGGTCAGCGCCTACCTCAGAGACCACAACCTGCTCCACCCGCTCCCGCCCCACGATATTCGTAATAGTGTGAGAGAGGTAAAGGGGAATCCCATAGTCCTTCAGGCATTGCACAATGTTTCGGTTTAATCCATTGGAGTAGGGCATCAGTTCCACACAGGCCAATACGTTGGCCCCCTCCAGCGTCATGCGGCGCGCCATAATCAGGCCGATGTCTCCGCTGCCCAGAATAACCACCCGGCGGCCCACCATCCAGCCTTCAATGTTAATGTATCGCTGGGCGGTACCGGCTGTAAAAATTCCGGCCGGACGGTCTCCCGGAATGGCGATGGCCCCACGGGTACGCTCCCGGCAGCCCATGGCCAGCACGACAGCACCCGCCTGGATCTCCAGCAGTCCGTCCCGGCAATTGACCGCACGAACCGTGTGATCCTCCTCCACAGAGAGCACCATAGTATCCAGCAGGATCTCTACTCCCAGCTCAGAAGCCCGCTGAATAAAACGTCCCGCGTACTCAGGGCCAGTCAGCTCCTCCTTGAAATAGTGCAGTCCAAAGCCGTTGTGAATGCACTGATTCAGAATGCCGCCCGGTTCCTTGTCCCGTTCCAGAACCAGCACCCGCTCCGCTCCCGCCTCACGCGCGCTGCAGGCCGCGGCCAGTCCGGCAGGGCCGCCGCCGACCACTACCACCTGATAGTTAAGCGTCATGGACGGACACCTCCTTGATGGGGGAGCTGAGCAGCCAGGTCCCCTCCTCATCCATTGTTATATCCATTGGGGAAACACCCAACTCACGGGCCAGGATCTCATGCACCCGGGGGCCGCAGAATCCGCCCTGGCAGCGCCCCATACCCGCGTTGCAGCGGCGCTTGATGGCGTCAATGGAACAGGGGACAATGGGACGGTGAATCGCCTCAACGATCTCCCCCTCCGTCACGGTTTCACACCGGCAGATAACCCGGCCGTAGAGCGGATCTTCGGCAATCACCGCGGCCTTCTCCGCATTGCTGAGTTCCCGGAACTTAATGCGCCTGCGCCGGTCGATAAACGTCTCCTTTTCCGTCAGCTCAAGACCGCACCCGGACAGTATGCGCAATCCCTCCAGGGCAATGGCCGGAGCTGCGGAGAGTCCGGGTGACTTGATACCCGCCAGGTTGATGAAATGAGGACAAATGGGGGACTCTTCAATAACAAAGTCTGGTATTTGCGTATTGGGACGCACTCCGGCGTACTCATGAATCGTCTGACGGAAGTCAATGCCCGGAACAGAGCGCAGTCCTCCGCTCTTCACCTGACTCAGATAGGGTTCGACCGTGGCCACATGGTCGCCATCCTCCACCTGATATGCGTCGGGACCCACAATCAGGTTTCCATGAACCGTGGGGGCCACCAGGATTCCCTTGAAGCCGTGCTCGTCGGGACAGGGGAATACCACGGAGTTAATGATGCCCCCCTGGCTTTTGTCCAGAACGTAATACTGGCCGCAAAAATTTGTCTGTTTCAGCCCGTGGCCCCCCACCAGCTCATAAACCTGGGCGGAAAAGGCCCCCCCGGCGTTGATAACATAGCGGGCTTCATAGCTTCCGGAACTGGTTATCACCACAAAGTGATCCTCATTCCGCTCAATCCCGGTTACGCGGGATGACAACTTCACCTCCACGCCATTGCGTACTGCCGTCTCCGCCATGGCGACGGCGTACTCCCAGGGGTTAATAATACCGGAGCCAGGGGCATACAGGGCGCCGATCAGCTTGGGATTGAGGCCAGGCTCCAGCCGGAGCGCCTCCTCCCGGTCAATAATACGCACGCCCGGTACGCCATTGGCCACGCCGCGGTCATAGAGCTCCCTTACATACTCCATCTCCCGCTCGTCAAAGGCGATCACAAACGAGGGGATATCCCGGTACTCTACATCTAGTTTCTTGCAGATTTCCCGGGCCATAGCAATGCCCTCCAGGTTCATGCGGGCCTCCAGGCTGCCGGGCGGGCAGTCAAAGCCGGCGTGCAGAATGGCACTGTTGGCCTTGGTTACTCCGTTGGCCACATCGTTGAACCGTTCACATACACAGACCTTCAGTTGATACCGTGACAGCGTATACGCCATGGCAGACCCAATTACTCCGCAGCCGATGATCAGAACGTCATACATTAGTTTGAAAAGCCTCCCTTACCACCATTTGATTTGATCGGTAACATACTGGCGGATTTTGGTAAACTCCGGCGAAGTCACATCGCGGGGCCGCGGAAGGTCTACCTTGAAGTCCTCTTTAATTGTAGTGGGTTTGTTGGTCAGGATCAGAATGCGTTCGGCGAGGTAAACAGCCTCCTCAATGTTGTGGGTAATAAACAGCACCGTACTGCCTGTCTCCTTCCAAAGGCGAACCACCTCGTCCTCCAGGTAGAAGCGGAGTTTGATGTCCATCTGCCCATAGGGTTCATCCATCAGCAGCAGATCCGGGTTCATGGCGAAGGCCCGGCCGATGATAATACGCTGCTCGGTACTCACCGACAACTGGTGCGGATAGGCGTCACGAAAGTTTTGCAGGCCCATCAGCTTGATAATGTTTTCCACCCGCTCGTCGATCTCTTTTTTGGGCAGCTTTTTCAGCTCCAGCCCAAAGCGCAGGTTTTCCTCCACCGTCTTCCAGGGAATAGAGGACGGCTCCTGAAACACAAAGGCCAAATTGTGCTTTTTGGGGTCGGCGGACTCTCCGTCGATCAGAAGGTCGCCCTTGGATGGCATGTAAATGCGGGTCAGCAGGTTGAGAAACGTGGTCTTACCGCAGCCGGTAGGGCCCACAATACAGATAAATTCACCCTTTCTGACATTAAAGGAGACGTCGTTGAGCACGTGCAGATCCCCAAAATATTTTGTGAGGTTCTTAACCTCCACCTTGTATTCACTCTTTGGTTCGCTCATCCTTAACCACCTCCGTCAGAGCGCCAGATCCGTGTTGTCACTAATGATTTTCCGCAGGCGCAGGAACTCAGGGCTGACCGTATCTCTGGGCCGGGGCAGGTTGATGTCATAGATTTCCTTGACCTGCGCAGGGTAGTTGGTCAGCAACACAATGCGGTCGGCCAAATAGAGTGCCTCCTCTATATTGTTGGTGACGAAGATAAAGGTGCGCTTTTCACTTTCCCAGATTCGCAGCACCTCGTCCTGCATGGAATATCGGGTCTGGGCGTCCAGCTGTCCGAAGGGCTCGTCCATCAGCATGATCTCCGGATTGTTGGTATAGGCGCGGGCAATGCCTGCCCGCTGCTTCATGCCGCCGGAGAGCTGGCTGGGATAGCTTTTTTCAAAGCCCTGCAGGCCCACCAGGTTGATGTACTTCTGGGCCGTCTCCCGGCGCTGAGCCTTGGGCACACCCTTCATCTTGAGGCCGAACTCTACGTTTTCCATTACGGTTTTCCACGGCATCAGCGCCAGCTTCTGAAACACCATGCCAATACGCTCGTCGCTCCCATGGATCTCCTCTCCATCCAGGAAGAGACTCCCGTCCACCGGCTTTTCCAGCCCGGCTATCATATTCAGCAGTACAGTTTTACCGCAGCGCCCGGGGCCGAGTATGACCAGAAACTCATTGTCGTACACATCCAGAGACACGTCAACCACGGCGTCTGACACCTCATTTTTGACAATGTAGCTCTGAGAAATATGCTCCAGTCTCAGTTTGACTTTCTTGCCGTCCATGGACAAACCATCCTTTCTAAGAGCTGGGTAATGATGGCCAGCAGCGCGCCGACCAAGCCGATACACACCATGGACAACCGACACAGGGCATAGTCTCCGGAGTCCATACCGCGGGTGATGAGGAAACCAATGCCGGACTTTCCGCCCAGCATCTCCGCAGCCAGCACCACCATCCAGCCGGCAGAGGTAGAGGTTCTCACACCGGCAAAAATGGCGTCCAGAGCCGATGGAATAGCGATTTCAAAGAGCATCTGCCGCTTGTTGGCGTGGAAAATGGTACCCACATTGAGGTACATGTTCTGCACATTGGAAATGCCCGCCTGCGTGTTGACCACCACCGGCATCAGCGCGCCGATAAATACAATCAGAATTTTGGGAAATTCACCGGTGCCAAACCACATGGTCATCAATGGCACCCAGGCCAGGGGCGGCACGGAGCGAAAGGCGGTAAAGAGGGGCCCCAGTAGTGCGTTGGCCTTCTTGTTCCAGCCGATCAGAATGCCGAAAGAGATCCCAAGCAGCCAGGCAAAGGCCAGGGCAATAAATACGCGCAGAAGGCTGGCCCAAATGTGGCCAAAGAGGTTGAGCTGCTTGATCGGTTTTTCCATCAGCAGCAGGAATCGATTCCAAAT
>DBFWXD010000417.1:0-2151 GCA_048215895.1 Eubacteriales bacterium | reverse complement strand
TCCCCGGCACCCGGCTGTCGTCGGGGGCCCGGCCCAGCAGCCCCGCAATGCGGGCCTGATGGGTGCCGTGGCCCTCGCCGGTGGAGGCGAAGGAGCCGTGGAGGAAGAGGTTGGCCCGCACCGGCTCCTGCCCCAGCAGCGCCCGGGCCAGAAGACCAATGCGCACCGCCCCCGCCGTGTGGGAGCTGGAGGGGCCCACCATCACCGGGCCCAGGATGTCAAAGAGGTTCATAGAGCGCTCCTTTATGAGATGTCGGCCAGATCCAGATATTCGTGGCCGTGGTCGGCGATGTGGTTCTTTCGGCCCTGGAGGTCGTCTCCCAGCAGCAGGTCAAAGACCTGGGCGGTGCGCTCCACATCCTCGGGCATGACCTTGATGAGCCGCCGGGTCTCGGGGTTCATGGTGGTCAGCCACATCATGTCCGGGTCGTTCTCACCCAGACCCTTGGAGCGCTGCACGTCGCACTTCTTTCCGTCCAGAGAGGCCACAATGTCGTTTTTCTCCTTGTCGGAGTAGGCAAACCAGGTCTTCTCCTTGCAGGTGATTTCATAGAGGGGAGATTCGGCGATATACACATACCCCTCCTGGATGAGGGTGGGGGTCAGGCGGTAGAGCATGGTAAGGATGAGGGTGCGGATCTGGAAGCCGTCCACGTCGGCATCGGTGCAGATGACTACCTTGTTCCACCGCAGGGCGTTTAAATCAAAGGCGGCCAGGTCCTTGGCCTTCTTGTCGTGGACCTCCACGCCGCAGCCCAGCACCTTCAGAAGGTCGGTGATGATCTCGCTTTTGAAGATCTTTCCGTAGTCGGCCTTCAGGCAGTTGAGAATCTTGCCCCGTACGGGCATGATGCCCTGATACTCCGCGTCCCGGCTCAGCTTGACGCTGCCCATAGCCGAATCGCCCTCTACGATATAGAGCTCCCGGCGGGAGACGTCCTTGGTGCGGCAGTCCACAAACTTCTGCACCCGGTTGGAGATGTCCATGGAGCCGGTGAGCTTCTTTTTGATGTTCAGCCGGGTCTTCTCCGCGTTCTCCCGGGCACGCTTGTTGATGAGCACCTGCTCGCCGATCTTCTGGGCGTCGATGGGGTTTTCGATGAAGTAGACCTCCATCTGGCTGCGGAGGAATTCCGTCATGGCCTCCTGGACAAACTTGTTGTTGATGGCCTTTTTGGTCTGGTTTTCATAGCTGGTCTGGGTGGAGAAGTTGTTGGAAACCAGCACCAGGGCGTCCTGAATGTCCTGGAAAGCTATTTTGCTCTCATTCTTGGTGTATTTATTCTGACTTTTCAGATAGCTGTCAATGGCGGAGACAAAGGCGGAGCGCACCGCCTTGTCGGGGGAGCCTCCGTGCTCCAGCCAGGAGGAGTTGTGGTAGTGCTCGATGACCTGGACTTTGTTGGAAAAGCAGAAGGAGACGGACAGCTTTACCTTATATTCCGGCTTATCCGCCCGGTCCCGGCCCTTCCGCTCAGTCTGCCAGAAGACGGGCAGAGTGAGGGCGTCTTCCCCGGCCAGCTCCGCCACATAGTCCTGGATGCCGTTTTCATACTTGAAATCGGTGGTTTCAAATTTTCCGCCCACCTGCTTGCGGAAGCGGAAGGTCACCCCGGCGTTGACCACTGCCTGGCGCTTCATCACGTCCTGGTAGTACTCGGGGGGGATGTTGATGTCGGTAAAGACCTCCAGGTCGGGCTTCCAGCGGATGACGGTACCGGTCCTTTTCCCCTTGTCGGTGGGCTCCTTCTTCAGCCCCCCGATGTTTTCGCCCTTTTCAAAGTGGAGGGAGTATTTAAAGCCGTCCCGCCACACGGTGACGTCCATATATTCGCTGGCATACTGGGTGGCGCAGGAGCCCAGGCCGTTTAAGCCCAGGGAGTACTCATAGTTGTCCCCGGAGAGGTTATTGTACTTGCCGCCGGCGTACAGCTCGCAGAAAACCAGCTCCCAGTTATACTTCTGCTCCTTTTCGTTCCAGTCCAGGGGGCAGCCGCGGCCCTGGTCCTCTACCTGGATGGACAGATCCTCAAAGCGGGTGACCGTGATGAGGCTGCCGTGGCCCTCCCGAGCCTCGTCGATGGAGTTGGACATGATTTCGAAGACAGCGTGTTCGCAGCCCTCCAGACCGTCGGAGCCGAAAATAACGCC
>DBFWXD010000416.1:0-4961 GCA_048215895.1 Eubacteriales bacterium | reverse complement strand
CCCCAAAGATAAAAACACCCTTGAGATCGCCGTAATTTGCAAAGTTGTTGTTAATAAAGTTCTGGTTATAAACGAGTACATCAAAATCAGCAGCTGATTTTCCGTCACCCCACACAACACCATCGTCTTCTTCTATGGCATAGGCAATAGAAGATTTTCCCGCTCCATTGTTGCCATAGAAGAAATTGACGAATGTAAGCTCATTAATGGGAACATTTGAAAAAGTTGCTCTATTGAGCGTAATATTTGTAATTGCAGAAGGAATTTTACGTTGCATTCATCACACCATCCTATCCCTCATTTTGATGTTCAGTCCTGAATTTTCCCTTTACGCACCCATTCATCAACTTCGGAGATTTTGAATTTATATCGTTTGCCAGCCCGGTAAACCGGGAGTTTTCCTTCTTTGATCCATGTACGGACTGTATCCTGGCTGATACTGAGATGCTCAGCGACATCTTCCAGATTAACCCACTTCTCAACCTGCATTTCTTCATATTCGCGACTCATCGTATGACCTCCATTTTATGCGTAACCATGAGCTTAGAGTTTAAATACTCTGTATCCGGCCTTTTCTAAAACCTCCACCAGATTGACTCGCTTAATCGCCCAATGCGTCCGGCTAAGTTCATTATAAGCCTTTGCGCCTCCAATGCAGAGATCCGCAGCGAGGTCTATCAAAACCTGTTGAGGTAATGTATTCAGTTTAGTGAAATATATTTTGATTCCGTTATCCTGCACCTTTATATCTGTTACATAACCGTAATAGGCCATGTGGTCAGGATCAGTCTTTGTAAAATAATGATTCTCGCTACAAAACAGTGCGGGAAAAGTCTTGACGATCTCAATTGCTTCCGGAGTGAGCGCAGCGCACTGTGCTTTCATCTCATCCGATGTACTTTCTGTCAAGGCTCGATTCTTTGGAACCATGAATGTTGCACCGTCATATTGCTCAGTTCCAAGGACAAAGAAATTAAAACAGTCATAGTTGAATGTGACACCTTGTCCAATGACAGTCCCGCTGGCTGGTTGAGTTCCCTGCATAATGAGCACAGTCTGATTCGTTGTAGCATCATAATGTTGAACATACGCAATCTGTGTACTCTCATTTCCATACTGATTCAGATTTGCCTGAATTGGTTGCTGCGGTTGGTTGATTTTGGGGAGGCTTTGTCCCATCTTTGCAATCTGGGTGTCATCACTCATTTCATCAGTCCTCCTGCTTTTTGCTCCTGTAGTAATTCTCAATGTGACCTATCTGAGTCCCGTTGTTGCCATACTGATAGAAATTAAATACGAAGGGATTATTCACGGTCTGTTGAACCGGCTCAGCCTGCACATCTTCAGTGATGACCGTTTCAACTGGCTTGGAATCTGTTTCTGATTTCTCTACATCGTCTGCATAAAAGATCGTCAGATTATCAAGAATTCCCTCACCAATGTGAGCAGTGAATTTTCTCTGACCTCTACCAGCAGATGGACACCACATATCGTAGGTTTTTTTGCCTATGCCGTTATCCTTTCGATTTACAACTACATAATGCCAAACGCCAAGTAAGAATGACGGGAGGCACACTTCTTTAAGGTCGCCAAGTGCGGCCTTTTTCTTTTTTTCACCATTTGGCTCAATATAGAACTCGTCACTGGCTTTGATACTTTGATCTTGCTGAATCAGGTCGACAAGGGCTCGAACTAGATTGATATCCTTATGGATCGTCTTGTTCACATCGAGGAAGTCATTAACAAATTTGATCATTCCGTTTAGGGATGTTTGATAGTCGGTCTTCACGGTCATATCGAAAGCGGTTACAACCTGATCATCATCAAATGGAAAATAGGTGCTGGTCGAAGTTTCGCATCTCTTATAGTTGTTCACTATAGCCCTGAGTTTTTCCTTACCAGGATTTGTATAGGCGGGATTAATTACCTTAATGAGGCCTACCAGAACTTCTGGGTCAGATAGGCCGTCACTGTCGCCCTTGTAATGTTCTCTCGCATTCATTCGTTGCCGGAGGGCTTGCAGCACCAATGTGAAAAAGGTACCTCCACACAAGCAAGGATATTCGTTTGTCGTCACAGGTTGTTCCTCCAATTGACAGTTACTTAACATCAAAATGCAGTGGCAGTTTAGGATATACAACCCATAACAACCCCCACTAAAACACATTATATCTTAAAAAACTGAAATTACAATCCCAGCAATGAACTCGCTATGGCGAGAATATAATCGCTCTTTGCATTGCTGACCTTATAAACCCTATCAACTATGGAAGATGGCCTTACAAACGATTGAATATTGTATGTCCAACAAGGTCGAGGCCTAGATTTCTAAAAAGTTTTCTAATCCGGACATGGCCTGTCCGCTTTAACCTGTATGATTCGGCCATGGAGGTGAAAGGGGGTGAGAGTGTGAGGATCAACGACCGGCAGCAGCAGATCATCAATCTGCTGTGCCAGCGGCGGAGCGATACCGTTCAGAATCTGGCGGCGGAACTCGGCGTCTGCGAACGGACCATCCGCCGTGACATTGAAGAGCTCACACTCACCCACCCCCTTGAGACAGTCCGGGGCCGATATGGCGGTGGGGTAAAGATGGCGGACTGGTACTTTCAGGACCGGCCAAAGCTATCTCCCAAGCAGACCGCCCTGCTCAAGCGATTGGCGGTTGGACTGCATGGCGAGGACCTGGATGAAATGAACCATATCCTGGCCCGTTTCGCTTCCTGAAGGAGCGCCCGCCGCTCCACGACACCTTGAAAAGTTCATACCAGCAGTACGGATAACCGCCTGAACAGTTGAGCGTCATGCAGCGCGCGCCATGACACCCAGGGCCTCTGCCCTGGGCCGAGCGAGAACGCCACCTGCATGGGGCGCTATGGCACGCGCTTTTGCAATGACGCTGTTTGGGTACACAATGAGACACCTCGCATGGCCTGCGCGTAAGACAGGCGGCGCTGCCCTGGAGTTGAAAGCAGTAGAGACTCCAGGTAAAAGCCCGTGCGGCTTCTTGCCGGAAGCCGATCCGTACTGTTCCCCATCGTCGGGGGGCGAGCTGCGAATACGACGAGAACAAACAGCAAAACAACTCACTTATTCAAATAGGAGATTTTACAAATGATTAGCTATCATAACAGGCAGGTCGCACATCATGAGATCGACCATATCTTTCAGGACCTCTTCCCAAGCCATGGCATGACGGCCCGGCCCAGCCAGATCGAGTTGAGCCACAAGATGCTGGATGCCATGATTCACAGCAAAATTGCTTTAAGTGACGCAGGAACGGGAATCGGCAAGACCTACGCCTATCTGGTGGCTGGTGTTTCTTTTTCTCGCGCGTTGAGCCGGGAGAACATCCCTTTCCAGCCCATCCTCATTTCCACCTCCAGCATCGCCCTGCAAACGGCGGTAAGGGAGGAATACATCCCGTTCCTCTCCTCTGTTCTTTTGGAGGATAAGTTGATCCAGGCCCCCATCCGGGCGGTCATTCGAAAAGGAAAAGGCCACTATGTCTGTGATGAGCGTCTGATGCGCCGCCTGCGGCAGGTAGACCTGGAACGAAAAAATCCGCTGGCCGCCCAGGCACTCCTCTCCCTGCGGGATCATTTGGACGCAGACCAAGCCCCCCATCTCAGTCAGTATGACCGAAATCGTGTGTGTGTCCCCACGATTTGTGATTGCCGCAGGGATAGCTGCCGGTACCTCTGCTATATGGAAGCCTGCAACTCTGACCGCTATCTGTTTCAGATCTGCAACCATAATCTGCTACTGGCAGATGCCATCCATCGTGGCAGCGGTCACCGCCCCATCCTGCCGGACGTTGCTGCTTTGATTATTGATGAAGCACACAAACTGCCTGAGACTGCCCGACAGATGTTTGGCGTTACCCTGGCAGCCAAGGACATCCGCACGCTGATCCGCACCCTACGGGCGGAACGATATCTGCTGGCATCGGAATCCCTGGCTGATATGGCGTCGGCGCTTCTGAAGCTTATGTCACTGCCTCATGATGGTGATCGCCCTTTTTCGGACTATGTCCGACACATGATAGGGCCAGCCCGAACCCTGGCTACCATTCAGAGCCAGATCGGCGGGGTACTGACACCAACCGCCAAAAAGGAATTGGATCGGATATCCTCCGCAGTCCATCTGTTTTTGGAGGAACGCTCTGACCTGGTATTCTACACTGCGGCGGATGACGATGGCGGCACATTGCTGTGCGCCTCCATCTCCGACCTGACTGCCCAGCTCCAAGCAACACTCTGGTCACAGCCCCAGCCCGTCCTCCTTACTTCCGGAACATTGGCCATAGGTAAAGACTTTTGTCGTTTCAAAGAGGAGGCTGGCCTCACCGGCAACTCTCGGGTGGAGGAATCTGTTTCGCCCTCTCCCTTTGATTACCGGAAAAACTGCCTGCTCTATTTTCCCACGATGCCGCCCAGGCAGCACGAAGCGGACTATTTTGCCAAACTGGCCGAGGAGATCCGTACATTACTGATCGCGGTCCACGGCCATGCGTTGGTACTGTTCACTTCTTATGCAGCCATGTCCGCTGTGAAGGATCGTTTGAAGCAGCACCCCCTTCCATTCCCGCTGTTTACCATGGGACGGAACGCCCCGCACACCATGGCCCAGTTCAAGGCGGCACCCGGAAGCGTCCTGTTTGCCACCGGCGCCGCCTGGGAGGGTTTTGACTTTCCCGGAGACTGTGTCTCTTTGCTGGTCATCCCCCGACTACCGTTCCAATATCCGGACGCCTTGCAAGAAAAAAAGAGAGAGGCATATCCTGATCTCCGCACGTTCATCCGGGCCGTGGCTGTGCCGGAGATGCAGATCAGACTTAAGCAGGGGTTCGGACGAGCCATCCGCTTGGAGACTGACACCTGTGCCATCGCCATTTTGGATGAACGAGCCGCCAAGGGCAGCCGTTACTTCCGGGATGTTCAATCCGCGCTGCCGGAAAT
>DBFWXD010000415.1:0-2707 GCA_048215895.1 Eubacteriales bacterium | reverse complement strand
CCTTACACGAAAATGGACTCGTGTAAGGGGATTTTTTCAGACATATGAAATAAGATAAGGATAAATTACTTTACAGCAATAGCCTCGATTTCACACAGCACACCCTTGGGCAGATCCTTCACGGCCACACAGCTGCGGGCGGGCTTGGAGATGAAATACTGGGCATAGACCTCGTTGAAGGCGGCGAAATCGGCCATATCGGCCAGGAAGCAGGTGGTCTTCACTACCTTGGAGTAATCCACCCCGGCGCTCTCCAGAATGGCGCCCACATTCTTGCAGCTCTGGGCGGCCTGGGCGGCGATGCCCTGGGGAATCTCGCCGGTGGCGGGGTCCACAGGAATCTGGCCGGAGGTAAAGACAAAGCCGTTGACCTCATAGCCCTGAGAATAGGGGCCGATGGCGCCGGGGGCGCTGGTAGTTTCCAGAATTTTCATCGTTCAATCATCCTTTCTGATCGTTTATCCCAGGGGCAAGCCCTGAACAAGATAGTTTAGTATACCACAGTGGACTGCGTTTGCAAAGGGATCATTTCAGCAGAGCGGCCATAACGCCGGTGTAGCAGTGGCAGACCTTGACCAGCTGGTCGATCTCGATGTATTCCTCCACGGTGTGGGCCAGGTTTTCCCGGCTGGGGCCCAGGCCCAGGGTTTTGATCCCGGCCTCTCCGGCGTAATGGCTGCCGTTGGTGCAGAAGTTATAGCGGGTGATCTCCGGATCATAGCCCATGTCCTTCAGCTGGTGATAGACCGCCTGAACAAAGTCGGCGTTCTCCTCAAAGAGCCAGCCGGGGAAGAAGCGTTCCCCTTCAATTTCGTTGCCCGTGTGGCACAGCTCCTTACCCACCGCGTAGCTTACCTGGACCTTCAGCTCCGGGTCATCAGCTTGCAGCTGCGCCAGCAGGGCCTGGATGGGAGCCAGAACGCTTTCCATGGTCTCGCCCACCAGAAGCCGCCGGTCATAGGTGGCGCGGCAGTATTCCGGGACCACCGAGGCGCCGGGGTAGGGGCTGGACTTGATGTCGGTAAGCTCCAGAATGCCGTCGCCCAGCACCGGGTGATGGGTGGGCTTCAGTGTGCGAATGGCCTCAATGACCTTTGCCATTTTATAAACTGCATTGATTCCCTTTTCCGGGTTGGCGCTGTGGCAGGGCTTGCCAAAGGTCTCTACTACGATCTCCGCCCGTCCCCGCTGACCAATTTTCAGGTTCAGCTGGCTGGCCTCACCGATGATCACATAGTCAGGCTTGACATAGGCGCTCACTTCCCGGGCGGCCACGCCTTCAAAGCACTCCTCGTGGACCACGCCGGCCACATAGATCTCCCCGGCAAAGTTCCGGCCGGTCTCCCGGGCGAAGTTGGCCGCGGCGCAGGCCATGGCGGCCACAGCACCCTTCATGTCGGAGGTGCCACGGCCATAGATTTTCCCGTCCTCGATGGTAGCAGCAAAGGGATCGTGGGTCCAGGCGGCGGGATCGCCTACGGGGACCGTGTCGATGTGTCCGTCGAAAAGCAGACGGGGGCCGGGGCGGTTTCCTTTGATGCAGCCGATCACACTGCCATACCGGTCCACATGGACACTGTCAAAGCCGTTGGCTTCAAAAAATTCCTTCAGCGCGGCCACGACGCCGTCCTCGTGGCCGCTGGTGCTGGGGGAGCGCACCAAGGTCTGGCACAGTTCGACGACCTGGTTTTTCTGTTGCTCAGTTAACATAATTTAGTCCTCCCACATTATTCTTCATAGACCTTGGAATATTTTCCGCCCCAGACCACCTTGCGGTAGTTGTCCTTGTCCGTGTCTCCCTCGGTGCTGATGAACAGCAGGCGGCTGTTTTCGTCCAGGTGCAGGGCCTGCTTCAGATCGCACAGGCTCTCCCGCAGCAAAATGTTGGCCGTGCAGCCCAGGGTAGCCGCGCCGGATTCACCGGACACAATGGGGGTGTCTCCCTTGCGGGGAGCGGCCAGAATGCGCATGCCATCCGCGGCGGCGTAGTCCGGGCAGCTGATAAACGCGTCGGCGCATTGCCGGAGCACATCCCAGGCGATGGTGCAGGGTTCGCCGCAGGCAAGACCGGCCATAATGGTGTCCATATCGTCGGTGACAAAGTGGAGCGTTCCGTCGTCGGCCTGGGCGGTGCGGAAGAGACAGTTTGCCTTGTTGGGCTCCACGATGGTAATGAACGGTCTTTGTTCTCCGTAGTAGGAGGAGAAGAAACCGGCCATAGCCCCGGCCATACTGCCTACGCCGGCCTGCAGGAACAGATGCGTGGGCGGGAGTGCGCCCTCCTCCTCCAGCTGCTGGACAATTTCATAGCCCATGGTGGTGTACCCCTGCATGATCCACAGAGGAATGTCGGTGTAGCCCTCCCAGGCAGTGTCCTGCACCATGATCCAGCCCTTTTCCTGGGCCTGGCGGTTGGCCAGGCGCACGGCTCCGTCATAGTTGAGGTCGGTGATGGAGGCCTGGGCGCCTTCCGCCTGGATGTTGCGAAGCCGCTCGGGAGCGCTGCCCTTGGGCATGTAGACCACGGAGTGCTGGCCCAGCTGATGGGCGGTCCAGGCCACGCCGCGGCCGTGATTTCCGTCGGTGGCGGTGACGAAGGTCACATCGCCCAGCTTCTCTTTGATCTCAGGGGAGAGAATCCGTGCGGCGGGGAGGGCGGAGATGTCCTCCCCCAGGGTTTTGGCAATATAGCGTCCCATGGCATAGC
>DBFWXD010000414.1:0-10743 GCA_048215895.1 Eubacteriales bacterium | reverse complement strand
CCCCATGACTTCTCCCGGGGTCTATACCATCGACCACACCTTTGTGGACCCCTCCCTCCGGGGACAGGGCGCGGCAAGCCAGCTGGTCCAGGCCGCTCTGGAACAGATCAAAGAAAACGGCGGCCGCGTGGAGGCCACCTGCTCCTATGCCGTCCGCTGGCTGGAACAGCACGGCCAGCCGGAAGGATAAAAACGAAGCCCGTCCCCAAAAGGGACGGGCTTTTTATTCGGAAAACTCATGCTCGTGAGCCTTGAAAAATTCGTGGTAGACCCGCACATGCTCAAGCTGTGTCCAGGGACGCACCTCCACAGGGTCGCTGTCCAGATCATAAATTCTAGCGCTGGGCAGGGACAGGAGGAAGGGCGAGTGGGTGGAGATCACAAACTGGCAGCGGTAAAACCGCACCGAATCCTGTAAAAAGCCCATCAGTTCCCGCTGAAGCTGGGGCGAGAGGCTGTTTTCCGGCTCATCCAGCAAATAGAGCCCTTCTTCCTGGATTTCCCGGGTAAAGTAGAGAAAGGCGCTCTCCCCGTTGGACTTGCCCGGCACATCCTTCATCAGGCGGTTTTTCACATAGCGGGACCCGCTGCGGCGCTGGGCCTCCACCACCTGGCGCAGCCGGTCTATGTCCTCCAGCGAGCGCATTTGAAAGTTGGCATACCGTGCATCGGTATATTCCTCCAAAAGCTCCCGGCGGCGGATGTCGATGTTCTCATTCATGCAGTGAAAGTCCAACAGGTAGTCGAAGACATCGTCGCTGGTGATGACCTTGCTGTTTGACCGCACCTGAGGGGTAAAGCTCCGGTCCAACCGGCTGTCGCACAGGTCAAGATAGTCCCCCCAAAAGGAGCTGCGGTTAAATACCGCCTTCCGCCCAAGGCCCAGCTTCTCTCCCATCAGGTTCAGGATCGTGGTCTTCCCGCTGCCGTTGCCGCCGCAGAGAATCGTAATTTGATCCAGCTTGAGCGTGGGCACACTCCGGTTCATAAATATGCCAAAAGGATAGCGGCTGCCGTAGCAGGTACGCTTATTTTCCGGGCTGCCAGCCAGGAACCGCGCCTCCTGGTCCTCATTGGGCAGCTGAAATTCTTGCAAATAGACCATGTTTGATCCCTCCTGCTCCCAGTTTAATCCGGGAGCTGTCCCAAAAACCGGACTGGAACAGCAGCGCCGCATGGCTTCCCATGCGGCGCTGTCACCTTTTTACTGCTTGCTCTTGATGTACTGGTCAATGGACTTGGCGGCATGCTTGCCTGCGCCCATGGCCAAAATCACGGTAGCGGCGCCGGTGGCGGCATCACCGCCGGCAAAGATATTGGGACAGGAGGTGCAGCCGTTTTCATCGGCGGCCACGCAGCCCTTCCGGGTCTGCTCCAGTCCGGGAGTTCCGCCGTAGCTCATCTGGTTGGCCTTGGTGCCCAGAGCCATGATGACGGCGTCCACTTCCATCTTAAACTCGCTGCCCTCAATGACCACGGGGCGGCGGCGGCCGGACTCGTCGGGCTCGCCCAGTTCCATCTTCACGCAGGTGATGGACTGGACATGTCCAGTCTCATCGCCCTCGATGGACACGGGGTTGGTGAGCAGATCGAAGACAATGCCCTCTTCCTTGGCGTGGTGGACCTCCTCGGCACGGGCGGGGAGTTCGGCCTCAGAGCGGCGGTAGACAATATGTACGTCGGCGCCCATGCGCTTGGCGCACCGGGCCGCGTCCATGGCCACGTTGCCGCCGCCCACCACAGCCACCTTCTTGCTGTGCAGAACAGGAGTCTCAGCGCCTTCCTTGTAGGCCTTCATCAGGTTAATACGGGTGAGATACTCGTTGGCGGAATAGACGCCGATGAGGGACTCACCGGGGATCTTCATAAACATGGGCAGACCAGCACCGGAGCCGATAAACACCGCCTCATAGCCCCGCTCAAAGAGCTCGGGGATGGTGAGCACCTTACCGATGACCATGTTGAGCTCAATGTCCACGCCCATCTTCTCCAGGTTGGCCACTTCACGCTTGACGATGTCCTTGGGCAGACGGAACTCGGGGATGCCGTAGCTCAGCACGCCGCCGGGGGTGTGGAAGGCCTCAAACACGGAGACCTCATAGCCCATACGGGCCAGCTCGCCGGCGCAGGTGAGGCCGGCAGGGCCGGAGCCGATGACGGCCACCTTGTGGCCGTTCTTGGGCGCGGTGGCCACATTGGCCAGGCCGTTCTCCGCAGCCCAGTCGGCCACGAAGCGCTCGATACGGCCAATGGACACAGGCTCACCCTTGATGCCCCGGACACACTTGCCCTCGCACTGGGTCTCCTGGGGGCAGACACGGCCGGAGATGGCAGGCAGAGCGTTGGCGTCGGACAGGAGCTGATAGGCGCCCGCCAGGTCGCCCTCGGCCACCTTGCCCACAAAGTCAGGAATGGGAATGCCCACGGGGCAGCCGCTGACACAGGGCTTATTCTTGCAGTTAAGGCAGCGCTGCGCCTCGTTCTGAGCCTGTTCCAGGGTGTAGCCCAGGGCTACCTCCTCAAAGTTGCGGTTGCGTACGTTGGGGTCCTGCTCAGGCATGGGGGTCTTGTTCATCTGCATGTTAGCCATTCATGGCACCTCCTCCCAGGCGGCACAGGTGCTTCTCCTTCGCCTTGGCCTCCTGCTCCTTATAGGTATTGTTCCGGGCGATGACCTCGTCAAAGTCCACCTTGTGGCCGTCAAAGTCAGGGCCGTCCACACAGGCAAACTTCACCTCGCCGTCCACGGTGAGGCGGCAGCAGCCGCACATGCCGGTGCCGTCGATCATGATGGGGTTCATGCTGACGGTAGTGGGGATATTATACTTCTCCGTAAGCTTGCAGGCAAACTTCATCATCATCAGAGGGCCGATGGCAAAGACGTGGTCAAACTTGACCCCGCTCTGAATCAGCTCCTCCAGCTTGCCGGTGACAAAGCCGTGGTAGCCGTAGGTGCCGTCGTCGGTGCAGATGTGCAGGTCGGTACAGGCCTTGCCCATCTCCTCCTCCAGAATGACAATATCCTTCGTCTTAAAGCCGCCGATGAGGTCCACCTGGTTGCCGGCCTCATGGAGAGCACGGGCAACCGGCAGAGCAATGGCGCAGCCCAGGCCGCCGCCCAGAACGGCGACTCGGCCCAGATCCTCTACATGGGTGGGAACACCCAGGGGGCCCACAAAGTCGTGCAGGCAGTCCCCCTCCTGAAGCTCATCCAGGGCCAGGGTAGTGCCGCCGATCTTCTGGAAGATCACGGTAACCAGATCGTTCTCCGCACTGGAGATGGTCAGGGGGATCCGCTCACCCTCCTCGTCCACACGGAGAATGATGAACTGGCCTGCCTTCGCCTTGGCAGCCACCAGCGGTGCGTACACCGAGATCTGAGTGATCTCAGCCGTCAGCACTTTTTTCTTCGCAATTTCGTACTTTTTCACTGCTTCTCCTCCTCAATGGTTGCTCGTCGGGACCGCTCTTCCCGGCGCCCCTTTTCTCCATTCTTGATATGGAATTGCGGTTTCCCGCTCAGATCACAGATTTACCAGCCCCGATAGTGCCGCCGTCTTCCAAATACAAAGCGCCGCACCAAAATAACCACCAGGGCGATTACCAGGACGATCACCAGCAAGGTCACCAGGGTAATCCAGCTGGGATTTTTCAAAAGTTCGATGGGGTTTAAGCTGTGGCTGACGTCTTTGCGCCCATCACTGTGGGCATAGCGGTCAGGCAGGCCGTCTTTGCCGAAGCTCTGAAGATAGGCCGCCAGAGCGTACCACTCCTTGATCTCATTGCCGTTTTTGTCCCGGAGGACCCGGGTGGAAAAATCGGTAATGGGCTGGCCGTTTTCATCCTTTGGAATAATGGACAAAAGGCCAAAGGACTTCTCCTTCACGGTGCCCAGCATCTGGGCGGAGTACATCCCGGAGACCACCCGGTAGAGCTTGTCGTTTTCAATCTGGGTTTCTACCGCTCCGTTAAAGAGCTGTGCCTCCGTCACCCGGTTGAAGAACATCCGGTTGGTGTTGAAGGAATAGTTCATTCCAGCCATATAGAGCTGGGCGGCCGGCATCAGCGGAGTCACAGAGGCGTCTACCTCCGCCACCGCTTTCAGCTCTTTTCCCGTCAGATAACAGGACACCAGAGGATAGCCGGAGGTGCCGTCCGTTCCCACTCCCATGGACAAGACATCAAAGGCCTGGGAAACGGTAAGGTCCCCCGCATAGAGGGGAGCACGCAGCACGCCGGAGGCGGTCACTGTCACAGTATCCACGTCAGGACTGTCTGCCTCCAGGTTCTCCACCGCCCACAGATAGGCATCCGCCACCAGTTCACCCAGGGCGTTGCCCTCCTGAACTCCGGAGTCGGGCGTCAGAAGATCAAATCCTGTGGTGGTGAGGACTTCATCATAGCCAAAGCCGTATCGGGACAGATAGGTCCCCCCTACCTGCCGTTCCCAGTCTTCCACCAGAAGGGAAATTTCCGTATCTTCGGGAACCGTCTCGTCAATGGGCGTCAGGTGGTAGTCCACTAGCTCCTTTTCTCCGGACTCATCCCAGCGCAGGGTAATGGAGCCCAGGTTCTGACAATAGGGCCCGGAGGAGACGATGTAGGTGTCTTCCACCAGAATCGGCTCCGGCAACGTGGTATGCGTATGGCCGGAGATAATGAGGTCGATGCCCTCGACCTCTTTGGCCAGCTGCTCATCCTCTGACTTTTTGGCGTTTTCGTTGGTGCCCGAGTGGGACAGGCAGATGATAAACTCCGCCCCCTGCTCCTCCAGTGCATCCACGCAGCGCTGCGCACTTTCTGCCGCATCGCTCAGCGTAAATCCGGAGGTAGGCGCACAGTCGTGGGAGTCCTCGCCCATCAGGCCAAAGATTCCATAGGTCACCCCGCCCCGTTCCAGGAGCATGTAGTCCTGAATTCCATAGGCGGCCATGGCGCGCTGGATGTCCAGCTGGTCGGGATTGTCCGGGGAGGGCTTATAGTTGGCCATCAGCAGCGCGGGCAGCTTATCGCCGCTGGAAACCGCGGCCGTAAGCATCTGGGCAAAGCCGGTTCCGCCATGGTCAAATTCGTGGTTTCCCACAGTGGCGGCGTCATACCCCATGGCGCCCATAGTGCGCAGCTCGGCTGCGCGGGTGGTATAAAGGGTCTGAATCAGAGAACCGATGGAAAAGTCGCCCCCATCCAGGGTCAGGGCATTGGGGTGTTCCTGGCGCTCCTGCTTCAGCACGGTCATCAGGCGGGCATACCCTCCCGACTCTCTCCCCTCTCCATCCCGCTGGGGCAGAAAGTGTGAATGAAGATCATGGGTGAACAGGACGGTTGTCTCCTGAACCTCTCCCGCTGCTGCAGCGCCCGGAAGCAAAGAGGCTATGCACAAGAGAACCAGCAGCACGGCTGCGGCAGCACGAATGCGTTTCATCCCTCTGTCTCCTTTCCCACGACAATGTACTGTATTGAACAATATTGTGCCACAAATTAGACAAATGCGCAAGAGCGGAATAGGGGGATTTCTCACCCGAATTCCGCTCTCAAAATCATGGTTTCCTATAACAATCAACAAAAGATTTTCCGGTCAGCGAATCAGGTCAAACTGCACCGGCTGCTCAAAAAGCTGCCGTATCCGCCCGCTGTCCCGGGTTTGGCCCAGCGCCCACATCAGTTTGGTCGCCGCGGCCTCCAGGGTCATGTTGTACCCCTCAATGAGCTGGTACTTTTTCTTGACCTGATACCCCACCTGATAGACCGTCATATCGCTTCCCTCATAGGGAACCTGGGTCATCATCAAAATGGTTTTCCCCTCCTCCAGCCAGGCCTCCATGGCCCGGGCCAGAGAACCGGAAGCGCCGCCGGGCAGACCGCCAACGCCGAAGCTCTGCAAAATGACCGCCTCATATCGGTCCCGCAGCGCCTCCAGGGCATCGGCCCCCATTCCGGGAATCAGGGTAAGCAGCAAAATACGCTCCTCCAGCTGGTGGTAAAATACCGGTCTGGGCCGGTACTCCAGCTCAGCCAGATAGCGGATGAGCTTCCCGTCCCGGATCACGCCCAGTTCAGGATAATCGACACTGGAAAAGGCGTTGAAGCTCTTGGTGCGCTCCTTCCTCGCCCGGGTACCCAGAATGACCTTGCCGTCAAAGACCAGGCTCACGCCGTGAGATTGGTCATCGGCAGCGTAGAGAAAGCTATTGTAGAGGTTCAGCCGGGCATCGGTATTTTCCAAACAAATGGACTTCTGAGACCCGGTGATGACGATAGGCTTTTGCGAATACTGAATCAGGTAGGACAGAGCTGCGGCGGTATAGGCCATGGTGTCGGTCCCGTGGGTAATGACGAAGCCGTCGTACCGATCGTAGTGCTCCTCCACTGCCCGGGCCATCTCCAGCCAATGGCTGGGGGTAATGTTGGTACTGTCCAGATTCATCAGCTGAATGGCTTCCACCTGGCACAAGTCGCCGATGGCAGGCACATAGCCCAAAATTTCTTCCGAGGTAATAGTGGGAGTCAATCCCTGGCCACTGTCTTTGGAGGCAATGGTCCCTCCGGTTGCCAGCATGAGGACTTTTTTCATCCGCCCTCAGCCCTCCGTGAAAATCTCAATCTCCCGGCGGGCCGAGAAATTAGCCGTCAGCTTTTCTGCCAGCATGGAGTTATTGAAGCCCAGCGCCCCAGTGGGACAGGCCGAGACACAGGCCATGCAGCTAATGCACTTGCTGTCTTCCCACAGCAGAGAGCTTAAATCCATCGCTCCAGTGGGGCAGGCCTTGGCACAGATGGCACAGCCCAGACAGGTATCCCAGTCCCGGTCCTTGGGCACCGGAATTGCCTTTTTAGGAGCAGGGCTGGGATTGCCAGGCACTGCGGCCTCGACCCAGTTCTCCTCCGCCAGCTTCTCCTGTACCTTGCGGACCAAGTCCTTCAGGACGGCCTCATCCGCCTCATCCGGACGTCCCATTCCCAGAGAGGGCGCAAAAATATGGGGTGTGATCACCGCCGCGGCAGCAACACAGCGGAAGCCCCGCTTGCCCATCAGATCCTTCATTTGGGCCAGCGCATCGTCATAGTGGCGGTTCCCGTAGGTCGCGGCCAGCACGCAGGGAGTGTTCTCCCCGGACAGGCCGTCCAGCAATCCGGGCACAGCCGGAATCTGGCCGGCATACACCGGAAGGCCCAGCACCAGCAGCTCATCCTGGCCAAAATGCCGCGCTGCCCGCTCACGTCCTCCAAGATCCAATGTCTCATAGTCGCCAAACAGCCCGCAAAGCAGCTCTGTGGCCCGCTTAGTTCCGCCGCTGGGACTAAAATATGCGCCGATGATCTTCATAAATGCGTTTTCCTTTCCTTTGCAGCGTTACAGGCACTGCAAGTATTTTCCATAGAGCGTCATAGACAGCTCCTCGCCGATGGCGTGGACATGGTCTTCCGTGACCCAGCCTTCATAGAGCGCCAGCTCCTCCAGACAGCCCACATAGCGTCCGGTGGTGTCCTGAATGTGGCGGATGGTCTGACCGGCCTCCAGCAGGCTGTCCGCGGTACCCGCGTCCAGCCAGGTAAAGTTCTTTTCCAGAGGAACCACCTGCAGCTGTCCCCGGCGGAGATATTCCAGATTCACGTCGGTGATCTCCAGCTCTCCCCGGGCAGAGGGCTTCAGGTTCCGGGCAATATCCATCACCTGGTGGTCATAAAAATAAAGGCCGGGAATGATGTAGTTGCTCTTGGGATAGCGGGGTTTCTCCTCGATGGAGATGGCCTTTCCGTTCTTATCAAACTCCACCACACCGAAGGGCCGGGGATCTTCCACCCAATAGCCAAAGACGGTAGCGCCCCGGTCATTGGCAGCTGCACGCTTCAGGGTAGCGCCCAGCGTGGGAGCATAAAAAATATTGTCCCCCAGAACCAGGCACACCCGGTCGTTGCCCACAAACTCCTGGCCAATCAGCAGCGCGTCGGCAATGCCTCTGGCAACCGGCTGCTCAGCGTAGGAAATTTTCAGGCCGTACTGCGCTCCGTCGCCCAGCAGGGCCCGGAAGGTGTCAGTCTCATCGGGAGGAACAATAACCAGAATTTCAGAAATCCCCGCCTGCATCAAAATGGCGATGGGGTAATAAATCAGAGGTTTGTCGTAGACAGGCAGCAGGGGCTTGCACACCGGCTTGGTCATCGGGTAGAGCCGAGTACCCTTTCCAGCGGCCAGAACAATCCCTTTCATGAGGGCCTCCTTTCACGGCGTAGCCGTTTCCTTTTTCATCCTTTGTTTTGGAAAAAGGGGAGACTTCCCCGTCTTCCCTTTTCCATAACTTAAATTGTATCACGGGCAACTGGTATTTTCAAGGAAAAAAAGCAGGTCCCGCAGGACCTGCTTTCTGAAATGCAATGCACAAAGCGGAGCACGGTCTGAAGCTACTCTGCCGCTCAGCTGTGCGCTCCTTTTTCCTTCTCCTGTTCATTTTGACGCGTCTACCCTATAAACACAGGTTTCCTCCGTTTGGTTGCATCGGAGAAAAACAAAATCCGCCCCCTCGATTTGAGGGGGCGGAGAGAATCTTATACGGTTATTTCGGACGCTCAGCCCAGAACCACCAGCAGATCGTCGGTGTTCACGGCGGTGCCCACGGTGGCGGACACGGACTTGACGGTGCCGTCCACGGGAGCGGAGACCTCAATCTCCATCTTCATGGCCTCCAGCACCACCAGCACGTCGCCGGCCTTGACACTCTGGCCCACAGAGCACTCCACCTTAAAGATGTTGCCGGGCATGGGGCTCTTCACCGCAGTCTCACCGGCGGCCACAGCAGCAGGAGCAGCGGCGGGAGCGGGAGCAGCCACGGGGGCAGCCACAGGAGCCGCGGCCACAGGAGCCGCGGCCACAGGAGCGGCGGCTACGGGGGCAGCAGGAGCCGCACCGTCAGCGGAAGCGATGGCCACCTCGTAAGCCTTACCGTCGATGGTAATGGTGTAAGTGCCGGGGCAGTTATCCCGGGCGCCCATCACCAGGTGAGGGGGCTGATAGCTGGCAGCGAAGGGCTGGATAGGACGGGCAGTGTACCCGGCGCTGGTCACAGCGGGGGTGTTGGTGTAGTACACGTGGCCCTGCCAGGCGGGCATGGGAGGCAGATCCTCCTTCTTGGGGGCGGCAGGAGCCGCGGGCTTCTTGGCAGCCTCCTTCTTGGGGAAGCCGGCCTCACGTTCCTTGAAGAAGGCCATGGCAACCTGGGGGAAGGCGATGTAGCTGAGCACATCCTCGTCGCTCTTGGCGACACCGGCCAGCTCCTTCTTGGTCTTCTCAAACTCGGGCTCCAGGGAGTCGGCAAAGCGGCCCTTCACCAGAGGAGTATCGCCCAGGATCTTCTTCTGGATGGCAGCGTCGATGGGGGCGGGAGTACGGCCGTACTCGCCGCGGCAGTAAGCCTTGATCTCCTTGCCGACCACCTTGTAGCGCTCGCCAGCCAGCACGTTCTGCACGGCCTGAGAGCCCACCATCTGGCTGGTGGGGGTGACCAGAGGAGGATAGCCCATGTCGGCACGGACCTTGGGGGTCTCGGCCAGAGCCTCGTCCAGCTTGTCGATGGCGTTCATCATCTTTAGCTGAGAGATGAGGTTGGACAGCATGCCGCCGGGAATCTGATAGTTGAGGCACTGGGTATCGGTAGCCATGGAGATGGGGTCCAGAGTGCCGTCCTTCAGGAAGTCGGCACGCACGCCCTTGAAGTAGTCGGCCATCTTGATGAGGACCTTGTCGTCCAGATCAACCTCATAGCCCAGGCCGCGCAGGGCGTAGGCCAGGGTCTCGGTGGCGGGCTGGGAGGTACCGCCGGACATGGGGGAGATGGCGGTGTCCAGCACATCGGCGCCGGCCTCCACTGCCTTCAGGCAGGTCATAAAGGCCAGGCCGGTGGTGCAGTGGGTGTGGATGACCAGGGGCAGCTCAGGCACTGCGTCCTTGATGGCGGCGGACAGGTCATAAGCCTCCTTGGGGCCCATGATGCCGGCCATATCCTTGATGCAGATGGAGGAGACACCCATCTTCTTCAGGTCCTTCACCATCTGGACGTTCTTCTCCAGGGTGTGGACCGGGCTGGTGGTGAAGCAGATGGTACCGGAGGCATGGGCACCCTGCTTGACGGTCTCGTCAATGGCCACTTCCAGGTTGCGCACGTCGTTGAGGGCGTCAAAAATACGGATGATGTCGATGCCGTTCTTCACAGAGTACTCCACGAACTTACGCACCACATCATCGGGATAGTGCTTATAGCCCAGAATATTCTGGCCCCGGAGGAGCATCTGGAGCTTGGTGTTGGGCATCTTGGCCCGGATCTTGCGCAGCCGCTCCCAGGGATCTTCCTGCAGATAGCGCAGGCACACATCAAAGGTAGCGCCGCCCCAGACCTCGGCAGAGTAATAGCCGGCTTTGTCCATGGTCTCCAGGATGGACTCAAACTTGCTGTAAGGCAGACGGGTTGCGATCAGCGACTGGTTGGCGTCACGCAGAACGGTCTCGGTAAAATTGACTTTTCTCATGATGATCGACCTCCATAATGCTCCCCCGAGCAATTTTCTTGCGGGAGTAGATTCTCGTCACTTGTTTTCTATTTTAGTATAATCTTCCCAAGAAAGCAACCCCTTCCCGTGGAATAATCGGGGCTTCTTATTGGGTAATCGTGCTCTTTCGGGCCGGGAATTCCCCCTCCCTGCCCCACTTCTGCACTCCCGTAAACAAGCAAAAAAAACACCGCAGCAGATCGT
>DBFWXD010000413.1:0-5477 GCA_048215895.1 Eubacteriales bacterium | reverse complement strand
CCGGTCCACATAATAGGTTCTTGGCAGGGGCAGCAGGCCCACCATACCTCCCACACATATCAGCCCAAAAGCCAGTACCAGAACAGCTGGAAGATATTTTACCCGGCGGGGCAGGCGGCTGCGGCTGATGAAAAACTGGGTTAGAGCGAATACACCCGGGACAAGCACAAAAAATGCTAACGCATCCACGTAGATCCCCCTCTCACAAACGTTTCTGCTTGCTGCGCTGCCAAAGCCAGCCCCCCAGGTTGCCCAGCAGGGCGGGCAAGGCGGTCATAAAGCAGTGGAACAGGGCCGAGTCGTTGAAGAGCAGATACACCATGGGCAGATAACACAGAAAGCATGCTACGGGAAACAGCGGGCACAGTCCCCGGCGTTTTCCCAGGGAAAAGCCCACGCAGAAGCTCACCACCGGCAGCAGCAGATAGGGCAGAATCAGCCCAGACAGCGCCGGCACATCAGCTCCCATGGTCTGCTCGATCCACCGGAAGGCAGCGGGCAGCACGTCACACAGCACCACCACAAAGGGCAGATAGGGCAGCGTTTCCCGCCACTTCAGGGGGGACGGCCCGGGAGAAAGGCCCAGCAGCTCCCGCAGGCAATTTACCTCCACATACCACCCAATCCAGCGTCCCAGCCAGATGAGCAGATACAGCAGCGCCAGCAGTCCCTCCCAGAACAGCACCCCCATCCAATTCAGGGTGATGTCCAGCTCCACCACCAACAGGGCAAAAAAGGCCGCCGTCAGGATATAGTGCATGGCGGAGCGAATCAGCAACGTCCGCCCGCTGTCGGCAAAGGGATGCGTGGCCAGGCCCGCCATTGCTCCCAGGGCTGCGCAGGCCAGCACCGCCAAAGGCGGGCACTCCCGGCTATACATCACATAGGGCACCAGCACAAGGCCGATCATCAGCCCCAGAATGCCGCCCGTCAGGATTCTGACCAGATATTGTTTCCGTTCTTCCGTCAACGCCTCTCCCTCCCCTCTCTCATCAGCGTCTCTTTGATCTTCTTTACATACCGCCGTGACACATAGGCGTATACGGTCCCCTCCAGCGTCATGCGGATGGTACCGCTGAAGGACAAATCCACTGCCGTCACCCGGTCCAGATTGATGATCTCTCCGTTGGAGATACGCACAAACCGGCTTGGATCCAGCCGCTCTTCCAGCTCATAGAGCCGCAGGGGCACCGCAAAGGTCTCTGACTCCGTCTGGGCCGAAACGCCCTTCCCGTCCGTATAGAAGCGGAGAAACGCCTCCTGAGGCAGCAGCAGCCGTTCCTCCTTCCGGCGCACCGGAACGGGGTCCAGCCGCAGTTTCCGCAGCTGTTCCACCAGACGGCGCACCTCCTCTGTCTCCTCACCGGCCAGTATCACCACCTTGGGTTCCTCTCTGCCCTGCTCCAGCCTGACTTCCACTTCCACGGCCTGCTCCCCCCTTTCATCCCCAGTATAACCGCCCGCCGTCCCTGCTGTCTATCCCCCTGGGATAGGCGGTCGTTTTCCCCAGACAGTCGGCGCTTTTTTCGTTGACAGGCCGGGCGTTCTGGGCTAAAATAACACAGTACGCTCCCGTTTGGGGGCCATTTGCGTCCGTAGCTCAGCAGGATAGAGCGTCCGCCTCCTAAGCGGAAGGCCAGCGGTTCGAATCCGCTCGGGCGTACCACGTCGGAGCAAGCGTCATATCGCTTGCTCCGACTTTTTACAAAAGTCAGAGTGCGCTCATTTTGCTGCTCCTCCTTTCCAAATCACAACCGCTTACGCTGGGTTGTGATTTGGGTCTGCGTGCAGACCTAGATGCATATCCTCGAAACTTCACCAGTTTTAAAAAGAAGCACCTGCATGGCAGGTGCTTCTTTTTGGTTTTTCACTTCTGCTCCATGCCCAGCAGGTACCGCTCCGCCCCATACCGGAGGCACCGCTGAAGCCTCCGCTCTCCCCGCTTGATGGTGCGGCACACTGTGGATTTATCCACTCCCAGGTGTTCGCTGATTTCCCGCATGTTTTTCCCCTGGGCATAGTATAAAAATAACGCCTGCCTCTGCTTCGGCGTTACATCCTCTTTTAATGCGCAAATGAGATTTCGTTTCAGGCGGCCGATCTCCGCGCTGTTGTCTTCCGACATCTGCCTGCAATAGGCAGCCATATCCGCCGCATACTTTGCGCCCTTTTTATATCGTGTATTTGGCATTGCGGCGATACCTCCTGTCGTAGTAGCGCTCGGTCAACACCGCCAGCTCCCTCGCCTCCCGCAGCATAGTAGACAGCATCCGAATCCGGTCTTGCAGCTGACAGCGGCGGTCGGGATCGTCGGTCTGCTCCATCAAATATTCCAGCTGACCAATGCGCACGCTCAGCGCCTGCGCATGACTGCGATACTCAATCGAAAGCTCTGCTAAGGTCATATTCATTCCTCCTCCGTGCTAAGCCGGGCCAGGCAGCAGGTACACACAGACCTGCCTTTCCAAATCCTCTCCCTATCCCGGCTATATTGTTCTTGGCCGCATACTGAGCAAACCCACGTCGGAAATGCCCTCTGAGGGTCGCGCAAAATTGGCCAAAAAAATTTGTACAAACCTATTGACACCCCCCACTTTCTTTGCTATAATAGCACCTGCTGTTGGACAGCTACGTGCTGGTGTAGCTCAGCTGGTAGAGCAGCTGATTTGTAATCAGCAGGTCGGGGGTTCGAATCCGTCCACCAGCTCCACACTTCAAAACTTCATATGGAGGAGTTCCCGAGTGGCCAAAGGGGGCAGACTGTAAATCTGTTGCGTTAGCTTCGGTGGTTCGAATCCACCCTCCTCCACCAGAAAGACGGTAATCTCGTAAGAGGTTGCCGTCTTCTCTTATCCACATCCCAGATAAGTTGTCCGTTTCCAACAATCCGTGTATTTCCAAATCAGACATCCTCTCCTCGTCAAATCTACCCTCACCGTTTCTCCATCCACCCCAGCCAATTGGATTTCAACCGACTGCCAGGAACAACTCCTGCTTGTTCCTCTGCCGGACTCCCCCCGTCTCCCCTGGCGCTCCCCAAAAGAAAACCCCAGGAATAGAACTTGTGTTCTATTCCTGGGGTTAGAATACTCTTTTTTCTGTATTCTGTCAACCTATTTTTCGCAGAACCCAATTTTCTAAGACCAGGTTAATGGACTTTTCCGCCCTCGGCAGTCCCCCTTCTCCCCTGTGATTTCAGGATGTAACGCCGCTTTTCCTGCAAGCGGCGCTCCCTGGTCTTTCCTCGGATTCTGCTGCAAATAAAATAACACCGCTGCCTGCGGCAGCGGTGTTATTTTGCTTCGATTAGAAATACTTCCGTACTCCCTCGGGAGCCAGAGACTCGTCATCGCTGATGGTGATGGTGAACTTGATGTTGTGCTGGTCGGCAAAGTTGCTCAGCCAATCCAGGAAAACCTCAGTATCATTATCACACTCACCGCCCACGATCTTAGTCAGGCTGTCGATGAAAATGTGGGTAATGTCATAGTTGCCGGCGTACAGACCGCTGACAAAGCCCTTCAGCGCGGTGTAGTTGGCGATATCATACTGGCTGGACTCCACCAGGCGGATCTGATAGTGGATGTCGAAGGTCAGCTTATTGCCCTTCTCAATACAAACCACATTGCCGTGCTCAGTCTGGACGGCCTCGTTGATCATGTTGATCATCTGCTTGGTCTTGCCGGAGCCCTTCTTGCCCATGATGACTCGAATCATGTGTATCACTCCTTAACGATTTCACATAAGGGGGGACCCTTTGCTTACATACACTTTACCATATCAGGGTGTGTTTTTCAACAAAATTATTTTGAAATTTTCCAGCAGCTTTTTACAGCTTTGCCTCCAGCGCAGCCTTCATGTCCTCATAGCCGGGCTTACCCAGCAGCGCAAACATATTCTTCTTATAGGCCTCCACGCCGGGCTGGTCAAAGGGATTGACCTCCAGCAGGTAGCCGGACAGGCCGCAGACATACTCAAAGAAGTAGATGAGGTAGCCGACGCACTGGGCGGAAATCGCAGGCATCTCCACCAGCACGTTGGGCACGCCGCCGTCCACATGGGCCAGAATGGTTCCGCGCATGGCCTGCTCAGCCACAAAGGCCAGGGGCTTGCCAGACAGGAAGTTGAGGCCGTCCACATTCTCCGGGTCGTTGGGGATGAGGAATTCGCCCTTGGGGGCAAACTTCACCACCGTCTCAAACATGAGCCGCTCACCCTGCTGGATATACTGGCCCATGGAGTGAAGGTCGGCGGTAAACTCCACGCTGGCAGGGAACAGGCCCTTGCCGTCCTTGCCCTCGCTCTCGCCGAAGAGCTGCTTCCACCACTCGGCAAAGAACCGGAAGGGAGGCTCATAGCCGGCCAGCAGCTCCACCTTCTTGCCAGCCTGATAGAGGGCGTGGCGGGCGGCAGCGTACTGCCAAGCGGGGTTGTCCAGGCCGCCCACAGACAGCTGCTCCATGGCCTGGGCCGCGCCGCCCATAAGCTGGCTGATGTCCACACCGGCCACAGCGATGGGCAGCAGACCCACAGCGGTGAGCACGGAGTAGCGGCCGCCAACCTCATCAGGCACCACAAACTCCTCGTAGCCCTCCTTGTCAGCCAGACCCTTCAGGGCACCGCGGGCCTTATCGGTGGTGGCATAGATCCGCTCCCGGGCCTCTTCCTTGCCGTACTTCTTCTCCAGCATATCCTTGAAGATACGGAAGGCCACGGCGGGCTCGGTGGTAGTGCCGGACTTGGAGATGATGTTGATGGAGAAGTCCCGGTCGCCCACCAGCTCAATGAGCTCCAGCAGGCTGTCGGTGGACAGGTTGTTGCCGGCAAAGTAGATATCCGGGGTATCCTTCTTCTTCAGGTTGTAGTTGGGAGAGCAGAGCATATCGATAACGGCCCGGGCACCCAGATAGGAGCCGCCAATGCCGATCACCAGCAGAACCTGGGACTGCTTCTGGATCTTTTTGGCAGCCGCCTGAATGCGAGCGAACTCTTCCTTATCATAATCCCGGGGCAGCGTCACCCAGCCGGTAAAATCGCCGCCAGGGCCATTGTGCTTGGCCAGCATATCCGCCGCCTTGGTCAGAGCGCCTTCTCTGGCAGACAGATAATCTTCCGGGATAAATCCTTTCAGCTTAGACAAATCAAGTTTTAACATAAAACATTCCTCCACAAAAAGAAATGAGATCTCGCTTTTGGTATTATACCATATCCCACTCCTATTTTGATAAATTTTCTGTAAAACCAAAGGAGAAAACGCTCGTTTTAAACTCTCCTCTTTCATTCAAATTTTTTTCAAATTAAGTATTGACATTTCCCGACTCCCATCGTATAATAATCTACGCTGTCCGGACGATTAGCTCAGCTGGTAGAGCATCCGCTTGACGTGCGGGAGGTCACAGGTTCAAGTCCTGTATCGTCCACCATGAAAAACCCTGGAGCCGCAACGGTTTCAGGGTTTCTTTTTGTTCATTTGGTCA